>CANEZP010000006.1 GCA_947444305.1 Pseudobdellovibrionaceae bacterium
AAATTTTTGGTGAAGATTTGCAAAAGGTAACCTTCTTGATCGCCGTCGACCAACACGGCGCGAGCGCGCACGTCTTCCATATTTTCTTTTACGTTCGCGACCCGGCCCGGAATGGCTTCGTAATAAGTTTCGGGGGGCGCATCCAAAAACTCGATTCCCGCTTCGCCTAATTGGGTAACGGTTTTCAAGATATCACCGGTGATCATCGCCAAATGCTGAATGCCCGAGCCGTGATATTCATCGAGGTACTCTTGAATTTGCGATTTGCCTTCGGTCGGCTCATTGATCGGAATGGTGATCTTGTTACACGGCGAACGCATCACCTTTGACGTCAAGCCGGTGGTTTCACCCTTGATGTCGAACTTGCGGACTTCGTGAAAGTTAAAAATATTTTTATAGAAATCGCACCACTTCTGCATCTCGCCCTTGGGCACGTTGTTGGTGAGGTGATCGATCACGGTCAAACCCTTGCCCTTGGGATAACGTTCGGGCTGCAGGTATCTAAAGTCATCGTCGAAGTGAACGGGCGCGCGGTAACGGTCGACGAAATAAACCGCCGAGTCGCCGATGCCGTAAATCGCCGGGAAACTGTGACTGGCACCGTCGCCTTTAGTTTCGATCGCGCGGGCGCCCCTCTGAACCGCGAGGTCGACGGCGCGCGGGCCGCTCTTCACTCTGAAGCCGGTCGCGCAGATGGAAGGGCCATGCTGCTTCGCAAATTTTGCGGCAAAGGTGCCGGGCTCGTTATTGATGACGAAGTTCACCATATTCTGGCGGTACAAAGTCACGGCCTTGCGCTTGTGCACACCGATTTTTTGGAAGCCGAATTTAACGAACATTTGCTCGAGCGCCGGGACGTCCTGGGTCGCGAACTCAATAAATTCAAGTCCGTCCAACGCCAATGGATTTTCGAGCTGCGCGTTGTTGGACTCCGATGTGGATTCCATCATATTCCCTCCGTAAAAAAGCGGTTAAGACGAAACAAAAAGACCATGATTTTTAAGTGAAGTAAAGAGGCGCGCGAACCTGATATCCGATGGCCGCGCGGCTACGCGAAACAGCCAGTGACACAGCCCCCTCCCCCGGGTAAATTGCCCTAATTCGAGGAGCATTATATGGCCAGTCAATCCGTGCAGTTTCGCACCAAAACAAGCAATCCCGACAACCCCGGCGTATCGGATATCGATCCTAAGGAAGTTTGGGAGCAGAAGAGCAACGTCGTTCTCGTCGACGTCCGCCGGCCTAACGAATTTACGGATGAACTTGGTCACGTGCCCGGCGCAACGCTTTTGGTCCTGGACAACCTTCCGCAGATGATCGGCGACCTTCCGAAAGATAAGACGGTCATTTTCATTTGCCGTAGCGGAGGCCGGTCGGGCCGGGCCGCGGCGTTCGCGCACGAAAATGGTTTTAGCGATGTCTATAATATGAAGGGCGGGATGATTCTCTGGAATCAGCTCGGTCTCGAAGTCGAAGGCAGGAACGAATAAATGGGACGCGTCTTTGTAAACCGCACATTGAATTTAAAACGAATCCGCTACCTCGGCTTCGACATGGACCACACGTTGGTCCGCTACAATAGCGAAAATTTTGAGAAGCTCGCCCACCGCGTGATGATCGAGAAATTAGTGCGCGACAAAGGTTACCCCGAGTCGCTTCTAAAATTGCCGTTTTTCTACGATCGCGCGATCCGTGGATTGATTATCGATAAGGCCAAGGGCAACACGCTCAAACTCAGCCGTCACTCGGCAATCCGCGTGTCGTACCACGGTTTAAAACCGATCGATTACCGTGAGCAGGGCCGTTTGTACAAATCGGTGTACATCGATTTGCGCGATTCAAATTTTGTTTCGATCGATACTGCGTTTTCGATCGCGCACGCGGCGTTGTTCATGCAATTGGTTGATCTACGTGATGCGCAGGCCGACAACACGACCCTGCCCGATTACGCCCATATCGCCGAAGATTTGAATTTCGTCTTGGACCGCGCTCACCGCGACGGCAGTTTAAAAGATGAGGTCCGCAAGAATCTTGATAAGTACATCATCAAAGACGAAGCGTTGGTCGCGGGTCTCGAACGCTTTAAGAAGCACGGTAAAAAACTATTTATCGCGACGAACTCGGACTACAGCTACTCGAAGCTGCTTCTCGATTACACGATCAATCCCTTCGTCAAAGAACACAAGAGCTGGGAAGATCTTTTCGAGATCACCATCACGTTGTCGGCCAAGCCGCGCTTTTTTATCGATAATCAACGCTTCCTAAAAATCGATCCGAAGACGGGCTTGATGTCGAACATGGACCAAAAGCTCGGGCCCGGCATCTACCAGGGTGGTTCGGCCAACGTCTTCACCAGTGACTTAGACGTCGCCCCGGACGAGATCCTTTACATCGGCGATCACATTTACGGCGATGTCTTGCGTTTGAAAAAAGATTTAGCCTGGCGCACGGCCCTCGTCGTCGAAGAACTCGAGGAAGAAATCTCGAAAGAGCGCGAGGCGGCCCCGCTACTCGAAAAGGTCAATCACCTGATGGATCAAAAGTTCCCGCTTGAAATCAAGATCGACAAATTGATTTCGGAACAAATCGAAACGGGCACCAAAACTCACGAGGACGAGATCCACAAGATGCTCGGCGAAATTTCTGAGATCGACAAAGCGGTTTCGCCGTTGTTGAAGCAGCAACAGCAGCTTTTCAACCCGTACTGGGGTGAAGTCATGCGTACCGGCATCGAGGAAAGCTACTTCGCTTATCAAGTCGACCGTTTTGCCTGTGTTTACATGGCTAAGCTGAGCGATTTGCTCGCGACTTCGCCGCGCACGTATTTCCGTTCGTGGCGCCGGCCCCTGGCGCACGATCTGGAAATCGCAAAACACCAGCCGAAGGCCGACCTAAAATCTTAACGCGCCCCAAGCATAAGGACGGCTTTGGGCAGTCGAGAATTATTTAGACAACGCAGTCGTCTATTCTTTTTGTATAAAGAAAAGATTACTCGAAACAACATCCTCCCTGAATCAGCTTTCGCCGTTCGCGACCGCGCGGCTAGCATCTAAACAAATATATTCCCGGGGGGGACAAGCCATGAAAAGCACCACGCTTTCGTTGATCTCATTATTTTTGGTCACGGCCTTGGCAGGCTGCGACTCGAAAGTACAACAACAACCGTTTCAACAACCCGACGCGCGCGCTAAATCCGCGATCGGCGATTCTTTCGGCGTTCAAAGTGTGAAACCGGCCGCGAACCAAAATGCCGGCGAAGAGCAGGCACCCGCGCAGCCGTCACCGGTCAACGTCGATAAAGCGAAGATCACGATTCAAAAGTCCGCTTTGGAAAAAGAGTTCCTGTTACAAAGCAACATGACCCTGCAAGAGGAACTACCGCGTTTCGGCGGTCTGAAGAGCCGGGTCGTTTTCTTCCGTCAGATGGACAAGAAACTGTACATGATCGAAGCTTCGCAGGGCTTGCTCTTGCCGAAGGATTACCCGCAAGTGTTGCCGATCGCCGAGTTTGACGTGCTTTCGGAAACCGAAGGTGAAATCGTTTTCGACTTCAATACGGGCATGAGCCGCTTGTTTATCTCGAACGACTGGCGCAGCCGCGACGGTGGTGAAGAAGCAGGCTACGTATCGGCCAAGCCGGCGTTTAGCTACATCAGCAAGGCGCGCCTTACGCCGAACAATTACCTCGAAATCAATCAGGTTGCGTTACTTGAGCTCGCTCAGCGCGGACTCGCGATGAACGTTCCGGTTGAAGTTGCCTACTATCTAAAACCTTACGCACCTAACCCGGCCTTCCAACCGACGGTTGCTCCCGACACTTACGATCGTATGGGTTTTTTCGAAGTCGCTCCGCAGTTCAGCAAAGAAGGCGGCATCGTGACTTACGCCGCGAAAATGGACATCAGCAAACCGATCGTCTACGCCATGTCGGCCAACACTCCGCCCGAATACCGCGACGCCGTTCGTGAAGGTATCTTGTACTGGAACAAAGCTTTCGGCCGCGAAGTCATCAAAGTGGTCGACGCTCCGAAAGATCAAACGACCCCGAGCCTCGACTACAACATGGTTCAGTGGGTTGAAGTCGACATGGCGGGTTTTGCTTACGCCGACGGGCAGATGGATCCCCGCACGGGCGAAGTCTTGCACCACCAGATTTACTTTTCGAGCGGCTGGCGCCGTGCCGCCCGCGGTGAAATCAAAGAATACCTTAAGTCCGGAAAAGTTCGCCGTCAGATGAAACCGCAAATCAGCTTGGCCGGTTTCAAATCGAACAGCTTTTGTGACATGGACATCAACGCCGCCGTCGCCGGTGAAATGGGCAAAATCGCAACGACCGAACAAGACGAAGCAAAGATCCAAAAGGCCTCGGCCGATTTATTACGCGAAGTCGTTGCCCACGAAGTCGGTCACACTTTAGGTCTGCGCCACAACTTTGCCGGCTCTTTAGCCGCAAATTACCCCGTGGATCAGCGCGAACCTTTGTTCAAAGAATATTTAAACACCGGTGGCTCGCCCGCGACGCTCGTGACCGCGAGCACGGTCATGGATTACCAATACCCGATCGAGTCCGCGATGCACGGCGATCAGGTCTTGAAAGCGCCGAAAGCTTCGGCCTACGATGAAAAAGCGATTCGCGCTCTGTACCTTGGCGAAAAATTCGCGGCTTCCGATCTTCCCGTCTTCTGCACGGACTCGCACGTCGGCAAGTATGCCGATTGCAAACCGTACGATGCCGGTGCCTCCTACATCGAATGGATGAAGTACAGCGGTCATCACGTGATCGACAACATGCCGTACTCCCTATTCAACGCTTACATCGCGGCGAAAGCTCCTTCGTACGGCGCCTTGACCAAAGACGTTAGCGAAGTGACCATCGAGCCGAAGATCGCGGCGGCCCTTAGCTCTTATGAGTACGCGGATCTCGTCGGTCTTTTGCACGCCGACGGTTCTTTGATTTCGGTCACCCGTCACTACCCCTACGTCAACACGGTGAACGCCGAAACCGTTCGCCGCGAAACGATCGACGTTCTCCTCGCCGACCTCGCCCGCAACGGCCAATTCGAAGCGGTCATGAACCCGATCACTCCCGCACTGGCCGACAAACTGTCGCAAAAGTTCGAAAGCTTGCTGCAAGATCCGAAAATGATCCGCGGCACGACGGTCGAAGGTAAACCGTACGAATTCACCGCCGACGAACTTCGCGTGATGAAGGCCAACGCTCGCATGTACTTCACCCGCCTGGTGAAAGAACTCTCGCGCGTCGAAGTTCAGGTTCTCAACGGCGAAGACCCGTTCATCTCTTTGATCCAAGAGCTTCTCGGCATCACGCTCATGACGGACGCGAGGCCCGCTTACGACATCAATGAACTGTCGCAGAACTTCGCCAACTACGTGCAAAAACGCGCCGAGCATTACGTGTTGTCGACCACCGGCGAACCGCTCGTGTTCAAGCGCATCGTCGGCTCCGACTGGAGCCTCCCGCCCGGCAGCAAATCGCAAAACTTAGGCACCGCGGGCACGCCCGAAATCACGACGCTCGCCCTTCCGCAGTTCACGTACACGCACGCACTACGCAAAGCCGCCGCGGGCCTACTCCGCTCGGAACGCACCGAAAGCCCACTCTGGGGCTACGCGGAACGCATCGCCCTCGGAAAAGCGTACGAAAACATGACGACCGAAGCTTTGCCGGGCATCCCCGTCAAAGACAGCGGCGTCATTCAGAATTATCCGCGTGAATTGACTAAGTGGATTTTGGAGGCGCGGGAGGTAAAAACCGCCATTAACAAACCGTAAACTGGCCCACCTTGGTGGGCCCTGGGTGAATGCCTAGCGCGCTCGGTCGGTTTTGATTTTGCTCTTGTCATTGGTATGAGAGCTAAATGTGAACGATGTTGTGTTAGGCAGACTCTGGGTCCGAAACTCGTTCGGAAGGGATTCTACTTCCGGAAATCTGACGGGCAACTGATCCAAAGATATCGGTGCCCGACCTGTAAGAAAAGCTGTTCCGGAGCAAGCGACAACGCCTGCTTCGGGCAGAACAAAAGAAACGTAAACGAAATCCTAAGAAGACTGCTCTGTTCAGGAATTTCACTAAGGCGTGCCGCGATCGTCTTACGTCTCAATAGAATCACCGTCGTTCGCAAACTCGAATTCCTTAGTCGGCAAGCGGCCACTCGAAATCAAAATCTAAACAAATCGAAGAAGCCGTGCACGGTCGTTGAATTCGACGACATGGAAACGATCGAACATACTAAATTGAAGCCACTATCGATCACGCTGGCCGTGGAGCATGGATCGCGCCGGATCCTCGGCTTCGCGGTTTCTCAAATGCCTGCGAAGGGCATGCTCAGCCGCATCGCCGTTAAGAAGTACGGCCGCCGGAAAGATAAACGCCCTAAAGGCCGCGCTCAGCTTTTCGCGGCGATCGCGCCTTTCGTTGCGCGGGATGCACTGATTAAGTCGGATCAAAATCCGCACTACCCTGCCGACGTAAAAAAATATTTTCCCCACGCTTATCACGAAAGTCACAAAGGCCGTCGCGGATCGGTCACCGGGCAAGGCGAGCTAAAGAAGGTGCGCTTCGATCCGCTGTTCAGCTTGAACCACACCTGCGCGATGTTCCGCGCGAACGTGAACCGTCTGTTCCGCAAGACTTGGTGTACCACCAAAAGACCGGATCGGCTGACCGCTCATCTCAATCTCTACGTCGAGTTTCATAACCGGGATCTAGGCTGCGGAAACAACTAGGTGCCCGGCCCGCGGGCCCATCAAAGTGGGCCAGTTGTCGGGCGGTGTATGAAGAGTAAGTACTCCTTCAACCCATGCCTCTCCATAACCCCCCAAAGCAGATCCGGGGCGAGTTTTCTTTTGAGGTATTTACGGGCAACTCTTTGCGATGCGCATTCGAGTTTGTGGTGGCCGTTTTCTTCGTCCGTGGCGTCCAAGCATTGCGTTTGGACATCGTCGTATTCGGGCGTCGTCACGGCTAATCTTTGAATTCCGATGGAGAGAACCGGGTGCTTTCTGCTTTTTTCGAGTTGCTTGGTCCACGATTCAGGGACGAGGTGGGAAATTTCGGTGGTGATGCCCGTGATGAGGACGAGCTTACGTAATTTTACGGCTTCCTGAATTTTAACGAAGAAGGCTTCCTTGTCGGTCACTTCTTTGAGGGGCATGACCTCGACGGTTTGGTTATCCGTGCTCGCGGCTTTTTCGAAGCCCTGCCAGATTTGGGTGTCTTCTTCGGAGCCGGGGCTTGAGCCGAGGACGACGACCCGGTCTGCGCGAATGTTTTGGCGTAGCCTTTTGTATACGGCCGCGCCGATCAACTCGGGATCTGCAAAAGTCGTCGGACTAATAACGGGAATCGGTTTCGGCCGGAGGCCGTAACGGATAGTGAAGTAAACGCCTGTACTTACGCAAAATGCGACGATGATCCAAATCCAACGAGACATCCCAAAAATTTATACTTCGCGGCGTCATCCTAGCAAGGCTCGCTGCGCAGCACCTGATATCCGGTGCGCAGCACCCGATAATCTCGAGGCAGGATCTTGGGCGGGTTGGATTCGGGTGGCGTTGACAAAGGTTTTTGTTGGGAGCAACTTTGCTTTCGAACGGACTTGATCCCGAAGGACAGGTACCCATGAATTTAGATCGCACGCAGTTTACATCTTTTGCTTTATTGGGCTCGGGCCACGTCGCTCGTCACTTCGCTCACTACCTTACACATTTGAATTTGCCGTTCACGAGTTGGTCACGCCGTGAGGATCCTGCTTTTGCAAAGCTAGAGGCGGTTTGCGCGCCGGCTTCACATATCCTATTGGCCGTCAGCGACTCCGCCATCGATACACTTTACGCCAAATTTCAATCCAAACTTCACACCAAAATATACGCCGAACTTCAGGCCGAACATCTTGGAGGTCGTCGGTCGGGAGATGTGCCGAAGCGGTTTGTGCACTTTTCGGGGTCCGCTTTTATCGACGGAGTGGTGGCGGCGCATCCGCTCATGACTTTCGGATCGGGTTTGCGGGATGAGGCTTGGTACCGCTCGATTCCTTTCGTGGTGGATCAAGGTGTCGATTTCGCGGAAATTTTGCCCGGGCTGCCGAACTCCTCTTTTGCCCTCGCGCGTGAACGGCGGTCTTTTTACCACGCACTTTGTGCACTCGCGGGGAATTCAACTTTTTTGCTTTGGCAAAAAATCGCGGCGCAATTCCGGGATGAGTTGGCGCTGCCCGCCGAAGTGCTCGCACCGTTTTTAAATCAAGTCGTTACGAACGCGCTGGCGCCCGAAGCGCGCGGCATGGCGACCGGGCCGGTCGCTCGTCAGGATTGGGACATGGTGCGCGCGCATCTCTCTTCACTGCGGGATCATCCATCCTTAGCCGCGGCTTACCGCGACTTCCTTAATCAGGCCGCGAGCGGCGGTCAGAAAATTCCGGAGGCTCTTTTATGAACATCATCGAACTTAAAAAAAGAAAAAGCGAAGGCCGTAAGCTGAGCATGGTTACCTGTTACGATGCGTGGTCGGCAAAAATTTTGAATGAGTCACCGATCGATATTTTGTTGGTCGGCGATAGCTCGGCAATGGTGATGCACGGGTTTGACGACACCATTCCCTCGACGATTGAGTCGATCGCGGTGCACACCGCGGCCGTGCGGCGTGGGGCACCGAAAAAGTTTATCGTGGCCGATTTGCCGTTCCTCTCTTTTCGAGGGGATTTACAAACGAACATCGACGGAGTTCGCAAGCTGATGCAAGCGGGCGCCCACGCGGTGAAACTTGAAGGCTTCGACGGCAACGGTGAGTTCGTGAAACTCCTAACGGAATCGGGCGTGCCGGTGATGGGCCACGTCGGACTCACTCCACAATTTATGAACGCGTTCGGTGGCTTCAAAGTCCAAGGACGGAGCTCAGAACAGAAAAAGAAAATCATCGGTGAAGCGCGCGGGCTTGAAGAAGCAGGTGCGTTTGCGGTCGTGCTCGAGTGCGTGCCCGGGGACCTAGCCGGCGAAGTGACGTCGACGCTTAAAATTCCCACCATCGGGATCGGCGCGGGTTCGGCGTGCGATGGGCAGGTTCTGGTGCTGCAAGATTTGCTTGGGCTTACGACGGGTTTTCGCCCGAAGTTTGTTCGCCAGTACATGAACGGCGCCGAACAGATTGCGGCAGCCCTTGGGCGTTTTCATGAAGAAGTCATCGGCGGGCAATTTCCGAACGAGAAAGAAACCTACGAATGAAATCACCCGAGCGTATAAAAAAAATCGAGACCATCGAGGAGATGCGAAAGCTTCGCCGGTCACTTCAAGGGCAAATCGGTTTTGTGCCCACGATGGGTGCATTGCACGAGGGACACCGGTCGCTTGTTGAGCGCGCACGCGCCGAGAGCGACGTCGTCATCGCGAGTATTTTTGTGAACCCCACGCAGTTTAACGTCGCCTCGGATTTGGATAAGTATCCACGAACCCTCGAAAGCGATTTGCTTAGTTTAGAAGATGCGGGCGTCGACTACGTTTTTTTACCCCGGCCCGAGGAAATGTACGCCGACAACTACCGGTTTGAAGTGCGGGAAAAGGAACAGAGTCAGTTCCTGTGCGGCGCTCACCGGGCGGGTCACTTCGAGGGTGTGCTTACCGTGGTGCTCAAATTGTTTAATCTCGTCAAACCCGATCGCGCCTACTTCGGTGAAAAAGATTATCAACAACTCAAACTCATTACGGATATGGCGTCCGCTTTATTCTTGGACGTCGAAGTGGTGCCCTGCCCGACCGTTCGCGAAACCGACGGCCTGGCCATGAGCTCGCGAAATCTGCGCCTCTCGGCCCAACAGCGGGAACGTGCGCCGTTGTTTTATCGCGCGTTGAAGTCCAAGGGCGCGGATCCGGCCGGCGTAAAATCCGAGTTAGAAACCGCGGGTTTTAAGGTCGATTACGTGGAGGAACGCTGGGGCCGTCGCTTCGGTGCCGCTTTTCTCGGAGAGGTCAGGCTCATCGACAATGTCGAAATCTAAAGTGCTTTTCATCCTTACCGGGTCGATCGCCGCCTACAAGGCCTGCGCCGTGATTTCGCGTTTAGTGCAGGACGGTTGCGAAGTGCAGACGGTCGCTTCACCATCGGCGCTAAAGTTTATCGGCGCGGCGACGCTTGAAGGTCTAACCGGCAAAAAGACCGGCGTCGATCTTTGGGAAGAAGGCCGGGCGATGGATCACATCCAGTTAAGCCGCTGGGCCGATTACGGAATCGTTTGCCCGGCTTCCGCCAACACTTGCGCGGTTACGGCCGCAGGGTTGGCCGGCGATTTGGTCGGAGCGATCTTACTCGCATGGCCCAAGGACAAACCTCTGCACTTCTTTCCCGCGATGAACGTGGAGATGTACAACAATGCGGTGACGCAAGAAAATTTAGCCAAGCTAAGCACACGGGGCTTCACCGTTCACCCGACCGGCGACGGTAGCCTCGCCTGCGGTGAAACCGGTGCGGGCCGGCTGCTCGAGCCCGAACAAATATTAGAAACTTTAAAAACCAAAAAGTTTGGTTCAATGCTTATTACCGCGGGCCCGACCCGCGAGCCAATCGACGGTATCCGTTTTTTATCGAACGTAAGTACCGGGCAAACGGCGGCGAGCCTGGCCGATCAATTCAGCGTTATCGGTTGGGACGTCACCTACCTGCACGGTGTTGGAGCGAAACTCCCCGCAAGGGCCGCGAGGATAATTCCGTTCGGCTCGTTTGCGGAACTGGACGAAGAACTTCGTCGCGAGTTAGGCGGCAACGATTACGGAGCGGTCGTTCACGCGGCCGCGGTCAGCGATTATTCCATCGCGTCGGTCAACGGCGCGCCGGCCGATGCAGATCATAAACTCAACAGCGCCGGTGAGCTTAGCCTCGGCCTGAAAGCGAATCACAAGATTTTGCCGCGCCTGAAAGAGTATTCGCGTTCGAAAAAAATAAAGGTGATCGGTTTCAAGCTGACGCTAAACCAAGACCCGTCGGAAACGACGCGTATCGCGCAAGGTTTGCTCGGTGAGAATATCGACGCCGTCGTCGCCAACGATTGGTCGATGGTCGCGCAAGACCGCCGGCATCATCCGGGCGTTTTACTTAAGCACGGCTCGGAGCAGCCCTTTGCCGACTTATCCACCTTGGCGAAATCGATTCAAATATTGCTTTACCCGGGAGGGAAATAATTATGGTTCTAACCTTAGACGTCGGCAACACGCAGATTTTCGGCGGTGTGTTTGACGAGGACAAAATCCGCCTGCGTTTCCGGAGAAATTCGCGCACGGGGGCGAGCAGCGACGAGATCGGAATTTTTCTGCGCTCGGTCTTGCGCGAGAATGACATCGCCCACGGCGATATCAAGCAGGTCTCAATTTGCACGGTCGTGCCCGAGGTTTTGCATTCGGTGAAGAACGCTTGCCTCAAGTATTTCAACCTCAACCCGTTCATCTTGCAGGCGGGCGTGAAGACCGGCTTGAAGATTAAGTATAAAAATCCGCTCGAGGTCGGCGCCGACCGGATCGCCAACGCAATCGCCGCCACGCACAGCTACCCGAACGAAAACGTGCTGATCATCGATTTCGGAACGGCGACGACTTTTTGCGCGGTGAGTGCCGGCAAAGAATATCTCGGCGGCGTGATCATCGCGGGCATCGGCATCTCGGCCGAGGCCCTCGAACAACGAACCTCGCGCCTACCGACGGTTGAAATCGTTCGTCCCGAAACCTGCCTTTCAAAGACAACCGTCGAAAGCATCCAAAGTGGTTTGTATTTCGGCACGATCGGTCAGGTTAAGGAAATCGGCGGCCGCATTATCAACGAAGCCTTCGACGGAAAAACCCCGCGGATCATCGGCACCGGCGGGATCGCGTCAATGTTTACCAAAGCCGGAATTTTTGAAGAAGAAAACCCGGACCTAGTCCTTCATGGCTTACACCAAGCCCTGAAAATGAACATGTGAGGAAACTATGAGACTAACTTTACTGAAATCTAAAATCCACCGCGCAACCGTTACCGACGCGAATCTAAATTACGAAGGCTCGATTTCGATCGATCCGAAGTTGTGCGAAGCCGCGCGGCTCATCCCGTTCGAGCGGGTTGAAGTTTACAACTGCAATAACGGCGAGCGTTTTGCGACGTACGTAATTTACGGCGGGCCCGGCGAAATTTGTTTGAATGGTGCGGCGGCAAGAAAAGTTCACAAGGGTGATCTAGTGATCATCGCGAGCTTTGCCGAATTTGAACAAGAAGAAGCTTTTGCGTACAAACCGCAACTCGTGATGGTTGACCCTAAAAATGATATTAAGGAAATCCACCACGAGTACGCGCAAAAAGTTTAGAACTTTACGGAGCGATCCGGCACCGCCGACTTTAAACGGCAGCGCCGACTTCAGATCACAGTGCCTACTTCAGCCGGCAAGTTTCCGGCTGGAGCGCCTGGCGGGTCTGCTTACGTAATTTGACGTTGTCGTAAACGTACGAAACCGGCTCGATTTTACCGTCGGTCAATTTGAAATTGATCAACAGTGTTTCGAGTGGCTCAACGGGTTCGCCACCAACTAGCGGCGCATTGGGCAGCTCTTTAGGCGTGTTGGTCAAGAAAAGCTCGCCCGCTTTTTCGGGATAGAACGACGTGAATTCGGTGCGCGATTTTCCTTTCGGCTGAAACGAAAAAGTCGAACCACCGAGCGATTTGATCTTTAACGAACAGCTGCCCAGCAACGACTTCGATTTGATTTCACCTTCTTGCGCTTGTGCCCCGATGGCAAAGAACGCAAATCCCGCGACCGCACCGAATACCAGCGCGCTACGGATTTTGGCGCCGGGTTTGGCGCCTGATTTTTTAACTAACATTTCATTACTCCTCCGGGAGGGTTATCGGTCGGAGCTTAGATAAGCAAGCCCGGGACCCACCCTACCCGGCGGGTTAATCCAGCTGAGCTATAGGATTTACAGAGCGGTGACAATCAGGGCACCTTTTGAAACTGCACCCTGATCTCCGGTTCATTGGCCTTTAACCAGCTTTTCGCGGCCCCGTACGCGGGATAATGCCGTTCGACGATGGCCCAAAACTTCGGCGAGTGATTCATCTGCGCCAGGTGCGCAAGCTCGTGAACGATAACGTAATCGATGACGTCGGGGGGCGCGGCTAATAGTTTCCAATTGAGGTTCAAGCGACCCTCGCTCGAACAACTTCCCCAGCGGGTCCGTTGGCCACGTACCGAAACGGAGGCCGGGTACAACTTCATCCGTTCGGCAAAGGTCGCGACCCGCTCGGCGAAAATTTCGCGCGCGCGCTTTTGCATAAACTTGTTCCACGCTACTTGGCGCTCGGCGGGTTTGCTGGTTAGGGGTGCGACCATTTCTAGTGAGTCGTTGTGCGCCCGCACTTGGATACGTGGGCTCCACGACCAGATGATTTCAAGCGGCAGGCGCTGCCCTAAATACAAAAACGATTCGCCGCTGACGAAAGTTTTGGGCGGGAATCGTTCGCTTTGCCGGCTTAGCGCCGTTAGGGATTTCTGGATGAAGCCTTCGCTTTCGCGCAGGAACGCGAAAATTTCGCTTTTGGCCACGCGACGGTGACAAGTGATTCGTAACGCACCGTCGGGCCGCACCCGCAAATGCATATGCCGCTGCCGTGGCCGCCGCCAGATTTCGACGACGTGCTTTTCAAATTGGGTGATCTCTTTCATCATCTCGATTATAGGATTTAGATGAGTCGGACTACCAAGGACAATCCACAAAATTTATTTTTCCAGCTCACGCCCGATTTCGTTATGGACGCGGTGGAAAACTGCATCTGTCCGACGACCGGTGAATACTTGCAACTGAACTCGTACGAAAATCGCGTGTTCAGCATCAAGACCGAGGTCGAAGTCGCGGGGGCCGCCGCGGTGGGCACGGCGGTTCCGCAGATTATCGTTAAGTTTTACCGCCCGGGCCGCTGGTCCGAGGCCGCCATCCGTGAGGAGCATTCCTTTCTTGAAGAGTTGAGCTCCCAAGGTGTGGCCGTCGTCCCGCCGCTAAAGCAGAAAAACGGCGACACGCTGTCCGTACAACATGGTTTATGGTTCGCGGCTTTCCCGAAATTCAGGGGCCGCATGCCGCAAGAACTTGGCTTCGATGAACTGACCCGGATCGGCCGCGTGTTGGCAAGGTTGCATAACGTGGGCGCGCAGGGGCAAGCAAAACACCGCGCGATCATGGACGCCGAACACTTCGGTCGTCCGGCACTCGACTACATTTCGGGAATGATGAACCACGAAATCTGGAATCGCTATTCAGAAGCGGCCGAAGGTATTCTCGAGTATCTCGAGAGCGAACTTGATCCCCGCTCGTTCCAGCGGATTCACGGCGACGCCCATCGTGGAAACATTTTGATGACGGACGAAGCCGGTAAACCGCCGGAATTCTTTTTAGTCGACTTTGATGATTTCGCCACCGGCCCGCCCGTCCAAGATTTTTGGATGCTGTTCCGCCACGACGAAGATGATTTCGGCGACGAGCTCGATGCGTTTTTGGCCGGCTACACGGAACTGCGCGATTTTGACGAAGATCAACTCCGCCTGATGGAACCGTTACGGGGTTTACGCATTATTCACTACGCGGCGTGGATTGCGCGGCGCTGGCAAGACCCGAGCTTTCCTAAGATCTTCCCGAACTTCGGGTCGGATGCTTACTGGTTCGAAGAAATGCAGGCGCTAGAAAAAGTCCTGCATAAACTCAATTAAAACCTAAAATCAGGACCCCAGCCGAATATCCGGTGTGCCGATAAGTCATCATGCCGTATTCCTTCGTCTTCACGCTTATTTTCGCTTTTAGTTTCCGATGCCTCGCCGACGCCCGCGATCCTAGCGCGAATATCCGCGTCACCGAACTCGGGAACGGACTCAAGATCGTCTACGCACCGAGCGTGACGGCCACGACCGCGCAGGTAAAAATCCGCGTCGACGCCGGCCGCTGGAACGAGGAGAAAGCGGGCGCAGCCCATCTTCTCGAACATTACATCTTCAAAGACGGAAAAATGGAACGCGATATGACCTACCTCGAGGTCATCAAAGAGAACGGCGGCTCCGGCAATGCTTTCGTCGACGACGAAACTACAACTTTTTACGCCACGGTCCCGCCCGCAAAGGCAAATTGGTTACTCGGAACCTTCGCGCGCATGATCGTGGGCAAAAAATTTAACGAAGACGAAGTTCAATTCGCGAAGAAGCCGGTTTACCTCGAGATCGGCCAACCCAATCCGTTTCATTACCTGCGTGCGGCTTTCGACCTGATTCTGCCCGAGGTTGATTTGTTCCCCGATTTCTGGCGCTCGGAATTTAATATCAAGCGCCCCGCCGGCCAAGCCGTTCCCGACCAAATTTCAACCGCGTCTTTACGGGCCGCCGATCTCGAAGCTTATTACCGCAAGTTCTATCATTCAAAAAACATGACGGTGTTCGTCTCCGGAAAATTTAACGAACGTGAAATCGAAAAATCCGCGGCCGCCCTTTTCACGGCGATGCCGTCGGGCGAAACGCTCGGCAAAAAAATCGCGTTGTCTGCAAGACGCGGCGATTACCTGCGGCTTTCGGCCACGCCGGGAACTCCCGATTTGTCCGTGGGTACGAAGATCGCGGACGCCACGCTCGAAGAAACTATGGCGATCTACGTTTACATGGAGCATTTGAGCTTCCGCTTGATGAAGGAAATCCGTAACGCCCGCGGTGAAACCTACACGGCCCGCGCCGACGTCAATCTTCGCCGGCAGAACGGCTACGCTTCCATCGATATGGAAGCGCCGCCCGAAGCATTCAACCGCAACGTAAACCTCGTGCGCGACTACATCCAGCGCGAGACGCGTGATTCACAAATTAGCGCCGAAGCCTTTGCCGAAGCCCGCACTTTGTATTTAAAGAATTACGACCTGACCGACATGGACAGCTCGACCATGATGTACCTGGCCGAAAACGCGGTCGAATACCGCGAGCTTTACGGCGAGAAAGTGCGAACGCCTTTTCAAATTGTCTCGTCCATGACCTTGGAAGATTACAAAAAAAGTTTAAAGAGAATCTTCGCATCCGATATGAAGCTCGAGAAGTTGGAGGCGCCGCCGTACGTTTGGCGCTACGAAGAATTTCTCTTACTTCTCGTGAGCGCGTGGGGCTGGGCTTGGCTTACGAGACGCCTGTTCGCTTCTCCGTTCAATCATTCGGATTTGCGGTGGGTGCGTAAGTTTAGAGTTCCACCCTTGGGGCTCTTTTACCTCCCCGCCTACATCGTCGCGGCCTTCGCCACGGCGGTGGTTGCTTCGCTATTCTTCAACCTATGGACGCAAACGGCGTTTTTGCAATCGTCGGTTTTAGTTGCGGATTACCTGCCCGCGGTCGTCATGCTCGGCGGACTTTTTATCGCCACGCAATTGTGCCTAGGCGTTATCGGCCACAAATTAATGGTGAACGGCGAAGATCTTGTCCTCAAATCCGCCGGCTACCGCAGCGAACGCATTCCACTCAACCAAATTGAATTAGTCACGACGTTGCGTGCGTGGATTCTGATCTTCAAACCTTTGCTCCTCGCCAAATTGTTCCTGCGTTTTTATATGTACGACATTTTCTTGTGGCGCCGTTGTCTGCTGCTGAAGACGAAGAGCGGAAAATACTTTCTCCTCGGCGTAAATAAGTCGGAAGACGCACGCAAAGATATCGAGATGTTTATTTCTTCGGCAGCGACGAAAGAGAATTCGCACAGCAAAGTCGCGTAAACATATTTTATTGTGAAGCACGGCGACTTGCGTGACCGTGTGAAAAACCTTTAGGGTTCTTGCACAAACAATTCAACCGTTGGAGAGAGATGAACTTTTTAAATTCAAAGGCATTGCTATGCTTAATTTTCGGCTTTTGCTTTGCGAACACAAATGCGCACGCATTCGCCGGAACGGAAATCCCTAATTCGTTAGAAATGAACCCGCAAGAGACGCAACTCGCGACGGACGAATGGGAAAATATCCTTTCGCAAGTCGGCGTGAGTGACCAAGTCGCCGGCCCCGGTGGGCGCGCTACTTCGTGCAATATCGCTGGTATGGCTTCATACTACGGCCCGGGTTTCCACGGCCGCCGCACGGCGAGTGGGCAAACCTTTAACGCCAACGGCTTAACCGCCGCGCATCGCTCGCTCGGCTTCGGCACGCAAGTTCGCGTGACCAGCGTCAGCAGTGGCCGCGCCGTCACCGTTCGCATCAACGATCGTGGTCCATTTCATGGTGGCCGCGTGATCGACTTATCCGCCGGCGCCGCAAGGGTGATCGGAATTTCCACGGGCATGGTTCGCCTGCAGTGCATTTAGCTTTCTTCAGCTAGCACGACCGACCTACGTGTCCCGGGGCCTCTCGCTTCGGGATACGACAAAAACTTCGTCAAAATTTCATGATCTCAGCAAGCCGGCTGCCGAAAGGCTCCACGCTAAACGCATGCTTTCGCTCGCGATTCTTATTCCAGTACGGACTACGCAAACATTTTTGCTAATCCACGCGAAGAGTGAGATTATTTGGTGGCAGTATCACTGACACCAATAAACACCCGCAAGGGTAAGGGAGTTTTAGATGAAATCCTCAATCGGCCGCCTTGGCCTCGTCGTTCTGACCGCTTCGTTTTGCTTAATTTCGGCCGCCCACGCGGGTTCGAAAGAAAAGACCGTAAAAGTCGGCGGGGCCGAGATGTACCCGTCGAAAGATATCGTTGAAAACGCCGTCAATTCAAAGGACCACACGACATTGGTGGCCGCCGTGAAAGCCGCCGACCTCGTCAAAACCTTGAAGAGCGACGGCCCGTTCACCGTTCTCGCGCCGACCAACGCCGCTTTCGCTAAACTTCCCGCCGGCACCGTCGAGAGTTTGTTAAAGCCTGAAGCCAAGCCCACGTTGAGCAAAATCCTCACCTACCACGTCTTGGCGGGCAAATTTGATTCGAAAGACTTATTGAAACTGGTTAAAGACGGCGGCGGCAAAGCGGTCGTAAAAACCGTCGCGGGCAATGAACTCACCCTCTCGCAAAAAGATTCCGTGCTAGTGATCACGGACGAAAAAGGCGGATCAGCTCATGTTTCGATCGCCGACGTTCATCAGAAGAACGGTGTCATTCACGTGATCGACGCCGTTTTGTTGCTCAAGTAATTCATACCGTCAGGCTCGGGGTGGAGCTCTCCACCCCGCTTTTCCGCTTAGCGTTGCCGCCATGGCAACGCTTCGCATTAGTCTTCTGCCGCGAGCCACTCGCCCCGGGCATTGAAGGATTGACTCAGACCCCCACTTCCCCGAAAACAACCTTGGTCATTATTATGGCCGGGTCCCACGCAATAGCGGTTCTTGTGAACCCCGCCAGGTCCGGAAGGAAGCAACGGTAACAAGAATGCTGTGTGATGTGGGGTTGCCCGGCCACTCAACATTGCGGGTCGTAGGCTTACGACCCCTGGGTATCAGATATTGCGGGCTGAATGCTTTCAGCCCTTGGGTAAAGCAAACATTGCGGGTCGAGTTTACGACCCTTTCAAAGGTTTAGATCATTGTCTTACGAGGTCATAGCGCGCAGGTGGCGACCGCAGGATTTTCTTGGGCTGATTGGCCAAGATCATATCCGCACGACTTTGATCAACGCGCTCAAAAACAATCGCTTACACCACGCTCTTCTTTTTACCGGCCCACGCGGGACGGGTAAAACTTCGACGGCGCGAATCCTCGCTAAAACTTTACGCTGCCCCAACGCGGTCGACTTTGTTCCCTGCAATAAATGTTCGGAATGCGACGAGATCAATTCCGGCCGTTCGCTCAACGTCATCGAAATCGACGGGGCTTCGAACAACGGCGTCGACGCGATTCGTGAGCTGCGCGACACCGTCGGCTATTTGCCCTCGAGCGGGCGCTTTAAAATGTACATCATCGATGAAGTGCATATGCTCTCGACTTCGGCGTTCAACGCTCTTCTCAAAACTTTAGAAGAGCCGCCCGGTCACGTGTATTTCGTGATGGCCACGACCGAAGCTCATAAAATCCCGAACACGATTCTTTCGCGCTGCCAGCGCTTTGATTTTCGCCGTATCCCCACGCGCGTGATCGCGCAGCATCTACAAACCATTTGCGAACGCGACGAGGTGAAGTTCGAAGCCGACGCGCTCTGGATCGTCGCGCGCCAAGGTGACGGTTCGATGCGGGATGCGCAGTCGCTGCTCGACCAAACGATTAACTTCACCAACGGCGATGTTCGCCGCGATCTCGTCGTCGATACCCTCGGCTTAACCGATCGTGGTTTGCTCTTGCAGCTGCTCGGCGCGCTGACCGGCCGTGACGTGCCGGCCGCGATCACGGGTATCCAAAGTTTAAATAAAACCGGCAGTGACCCGAAGTTGTTTTTGCTCGACGTGATGGAGCAGCTTCGCAATACCTTGTTGCTTAAGCTCGGCGCCGACAAAGCGCTCGTCGATCTGCCCGACTCCGAAATTGAAGCGTTGATCAAGATGTCGGAGGCCTCGACGCCCGAGGAGCTGCACTTGCTCTTCGACATGGCTTTAAAAGGCGCGCAGGATTTGTCGCGCGCTTCCGACACGCAACTTGTTCTAGAAATGATTTTGCTTAGAATGGCGGCCGCGCCGAAGGTTAGCTTCGCCGGCCATGCGCAGACCGGTCATGCGCAATCCGCCCACTCAGGACCCTCGAACGCGGCCCCGGCTCCCGTTCGCCAACCGCCCGCCCGTACCGCCCCCGTGAGGAACGCCCACGCGGCCACGCCCGCAAATACGGGCGCGGATCCGGGGCCGACGGCGCCCATGCCGACCCAAGCCCATACGCCGGCGCCGCCGCCGCCGAAACCCGAGATCGTGGCCCAAGAGCCCGACGCCGATTCGCCGGTACAGCAGCAGTTTCGATCGCTCGTCGAAAAAATCAAAGACGTGAACGGACTCGTCGGCGCGCAGCTCGAAAATTGTTTCGTGATTAAGCTCGAGGGCAAACAGCTCTTCTTGGGCGTGTCACAGAAGCACCGCTTCTTATTTGATAAGTTAAATCAGCCCGAGTTTAAGAAAAAAGTGGTGAACTACGTTTCCAGCTTCTGGGGGCCGGGTTACACTTTGGACATTCAGCTCGGCGATTCGCGCGGGCAACCCGAGAACATGACGCCCAAAGTTTTAGGCGCCAAACTCGAGGAAGACCGCCAGTCGGCGCTTCGTAAAGAAATCGAAGCTCACCCGCTGGTGCAGTCGGCGCAATCGGTTTTCAAAACGGAAATCAAATCCATTAAAGAGGTTCCCTCAAGGAGTAAGTCATGAAAGGTATGGGCGGCGGCGGAATGCAGGCATTGATGAGACAAGCCAATCAAATGCAGGCCCGCATGAAGAAGATGCAGGAAGAGCTCGCGGTTAAAGAGTTCGAGTCCACTTCGGGCGGCGGCGCGGTGAAAATCGTCATGCTCGGCGATTACAAAGTGAAGTCGGTTGAGATCCAAGACGACGTGCTCAAAGCCGGTGATAAAGACATGCTTCAAGATCTCATGGTCACCGCAATGAACGAAGCCATCCGGGTGGTTAAAACCACGTCTGACGCCGAAATGGCGAAGATCACCGGTGGATTTTCAGTCCCGGGAATGTAACAATTCCGAATGCTCCAAAAGATCCCCAGCCTTAATCAATTGGTTCATGAACTGAGCCGCCTCCCGGGCATCGGCCCAAAGACGGCTCAGCGCTTGGCCTATCACCTTCTTCGTTCGCAGGATGAATACGTTCAGTCCCTGCGCGATGCTTTGAAAGGCGTTAAAGAAAAAATCAAAGAGTGCCCGGTCTGCTTTTCGTTCACCGAAGAAGAGGACATGTGCCACTTCTGCAAGGACGTCATGCGCAGCGCCGATTCGCTTTGCGTGGTCGAGGATCCGGCCGATATCGAGCGCATCGAATCGTCGGGGTCATTCCGCGGTCGCTACCACGTTTTGCACGGCGCGATCTCGCCTTTAGACGGGGTATCCCCTTCCGACCTGAAAATTCAAGCTCTCCTAGACCGTCTAGAACCGAATCCTGACGGCACCCGGCAGGTCCAGGAAGTGATTTTAGCCCTCGATGCCGATTTGGAAGGCGACACCACGGTTCTTTACTTGGCAAAAATCCTAAAAGACATGAATATCAAAACATCGAGGATTGCTCACGGCGTACCCATCGGTGGTGATATCGATTATATTGATTACCGGACTTTGGGTCGCGCCATCGAAAATCGAATCATTGTCTGAATGGGAATAAATGTCGTTTATCAATTACAACGCTAAAGAAATTCACTGCAAGATCGTTTACTACGGTCCTTCTTTGGGCGGCAAAACGACCAATCTACAATGGGTTTACCACCAGACCGCCTCGCCCGAGAAATCCGAACTCTTCTCCCTGCCCGGCGATGTCGAACGTACTTTGTTTTTTGATTTCTTGCCCCTCAACGTGGGTGAGATCCGTGGCTTCAAGACCCGTTTTCACCTGTACACCGTTCCCGGGCAGGTGGTTTACGATGCTTCACGCAAGCTGATTTTAAAAGGTCTCGACGGCGTCGTCTTCGTGGCCGACTCACAGAGCGAGCGCATGGAAGAGAATCTCCAGTCGATGGAGAATTTGAAGAAGAATCTCGAGCAACAGGGTTACGACATCAAAGATATTCCACTGGTGCTTCAGTACAACAAGCGGGATTTACCGAACGCGATGCCGCTCAATGAGCTACGCGGCGCTTTAAACAAATACAACTCTGTGGATTTTGAAAGCACGGCTTCCGAAGGCAAGGGCGTTTTCGAATCGCTACGTACGGTCTCGAAGTCGATCATCAACGTGCTCAAGGGCGGCGATCTCTAGAGCGCGGCCTGACGTACTGAGTAGCCTGACATCCCGAACAATCTTACATTCCAAACAACAACGACAAGTAATAGATCTCGTTTTGCATGCGGACCGGGCGGTTGCCTAAGGTTTCGAGCTTCTTCGTTTGCATGATGGCTTCGCGCGCGGCCAGGCGTACGCCGAAACGGTCGTTGAACGAAATTTCGACCCCACCCTCACCGTAGTAGCCCGAACCCATGATCACGTCCTTGGCTTTGTAATCCGAACCGGTGGAAGACAGCGTTGAGATGCGCGTGCCGTAAGCGACTTGATTATAGCTGCCGATGCCGCCGCCTTCGATGTATGGGCGGAACCAATAGTTATCGATGATCTTAAACTTCACGCCCAGGGTGGCCTCGTACATCGTCGATTTAAACGGTACGTTGTCCATCGAGTAGGTCGTGCTGGAAGACAGATTGGAGTAATCGTAATTCGCTAAACCTTCGGCGCTCATGTAGTTCAAACCGAAGGTGAGATAAAGGTGCAAGATATTGAAGCCGCGTTCGAGCGCCGCCGCGAAGTAAGTTCCCCGCTCCATCTTATAATCGGCCGAAGGACTCTGGGTGCTAAAATCCGCAAAGCCTACGCCCACGCTGCCGCGAAAACCTAAACCGCTCGTAGGTAAGGTCGGAAGACCGCGGATATTTTGCGCGTGCGCCAAACCTGAACTTAGAATCACGCCGAGAAGTAATACAAATCTGAACATCGTGAATTCCTCCATATAAGGTATCGACGGGACGCCGTCTTATCTTGAGACGACCCGGACCAAATTTTGAGTCGTCACGGGCCCGCGATGACCAAACCCGGACGATAGTCCGTTTACAGCGACCAAAACTTTTACGCTCTCAAGAAGTTTAGACGGTTTTAGTGCGGTCCCCCGCTTGCAATTCATGATGGTGGGGAATTTGTTTTTTGGGGGTTACCATGATCATTCGTTTCGCGCTGCTTATGGCGGTGCTCTATTTTGTGCCCAAAGAAGCCTACGCTAAAAATATTCAAGCGCCCAAGCCCGCGCCCGCGGTTGAGGCGACCGGTGAGGCCGGCGCCGACGCTCCGGCTGCCGACGATGATAATGAGCCGGAAGAGATCATGCATCGCAAGGGACTCGCCGTGCACTTAGGTCTCTCGCAACAGGAAGTCGTGTTCGGCAAGCCGCGCAACTTCCGTTCGGAAAGCTTGAATAACTTCGGCCTCGATCCCATCACGGATGAAGAACAATAAAAAGAGTGCTATACCTGGCCGGGCATGGAAGATGTCACCGGCCGCATCAATAGACTAAAACGCGAAAAGAACGCGCTCCTCCTCGCCCATTACTACGAGGACGGCGCCATTCAAGACATCGCCGATTTTGTGGGCGATAGTCTCGCGCTTGCCCAATGGGGTGAACAATCCAAACACCCCGTCATCCTGATGGCCGGCGTAGTCTTCATGGGCGAAAGCGTAAAAATCCTTTCGCCCGACAAGACCGTGCTGGTGCCCGATCTCAACGCCGGCTGTTCGCTGGTGCAGCATTCACCCTACGAAAAGTACCTGGCCTGGCGACGCGAGCACCGTGACGCCATTTGCGTGACCTACGTCAACAGTAGCGCCGAGGTTAAAAGCATCACGGACGTCTGTTGCACCTCAAGCAACGCCGAGAAGATCATCGACGCCATCCCGAAGGACCGGCGCATCCTGTTCGGCCCCGACCGCAACCTGGGGCGCTATCTCGCGAAGAAGCTTAATCGCGAGATGATCCTCTGGCCGGGCGCTTGCGAAGTGCACATTTTATTTTCCGACCGCAAATTGTTCGAGATGAAAACCGAACATCCCGACGCCGTCGTCATCGCGCATCCGGAATGCGACGAAGTCATTTTAAAATACGCCGACATCATCGGCGCGACTTCCCGCTTACTCGACGAGGTAAAAAACAATCCCGCGAAGAAGTTTATCGTCGCGACCGAATACGGGATTTTCCACCAAATGCAGAAAGCACGGCCCGACGCGCTCCTGTTGCAAGCGCCGGCGAACAATTGCGCGTGCAATGAATGTCCCTACATGAAGATGAACACCTTAGATAAAATCGCGCACGCCCTCGAGACCCTTAAGCCCGAGGTTGAAATCGCGCCCGCGCTGCTCTCGAAGGCGCGCACCAGTTTGACCCGGATGATGGCGATCAGCCGTGGGGAAAGGGTCGAATGGCCGGCGGCTTTCAACGACTAGTATCACTCGTTCACAAACATCATCCTGAGATGCGCGCGCAAGGCACTTCGCTGTGGGGCGCTAGGGAAGAGAATTACCGCGAGCACATACGCGCCTCGATCAAGGAAGTCCTTCAGGCCGAAGAGCACGTCGCCGATCTCGCGCGGCCGCCGCGGTCGAACACTTTTTCCATCAGTGTTTCGCACGCCCCGAACTTCGGCGGTTGGGTCGCGATTCCCCTACCCGCGCGCATAGGTTTCGACGTCGAAGAGGGCCGCCGCATTTCCGAGAAGGTGATCCAGCGCATGAGCACCGAGGCCGAGCGCAAAGACTGCCCGAATCCTTCGTTTCTCTGGTGCGCGAAGGAAGCTTACTTCAAAGCCCTCGCCCAAGACCAACCCCAAGCGATCACGCAACTCAACATTAGCGATTGGGAATTGCTCGAGCCGGATTTTTATTCGTTCCGCGCTTCACCGCACAAAGCCGGCCACGGTTGGGTTTTAAATCACGAGCCGTTTCTCTACGGCATCTGCTTCGTCTAAGCGAATTGCTTCGTCTCAATAAGAGACCCCGATTTGACTTCTGTCGAACTCTTGTTCAGCAAAAAAAATAGAGTTGGAATCATCCTTCACCTTTGGTCCAGGCCGGCCGATGAGTCTAGTAAGACATTAGAAGTACCAGCCAGAAGGATCGATGAGATGAAAGCCGAACGAAGAATCGCTACCAGAAAAGTCGTAGACCTAATTCACGTGAATGAGCTGACTTCGCTCTCGAGTTACTCGGTGATCGCCAGCCTCGGCGTGATCGTGGATGCTTCACAAACCGGTTTTTTACTTAGCGTCGACCGCTCGCAATTGATGCCCAAAGAATATAGAGAGAATTTGTCGCTCGCGAGCTTAGTCGGTCACCAAGTCGTTATGTATTTGCCGCAAATGAATTTAGATTTGGACGGCACCGTGACCCGCGCCGATCACGTCGGTAAGGGCAAATTCGAAATCGCGATTACGTTTTCGCCGGAAGTACCTGAATATTGGAGAGGTTGTTTGGTCGATCTTTTGCCCGCACCGGGTGAGATCGTGAACGACGATCCGAAGTCCTAGTTCCTAACCCTACTGAGCGGCGTGCAAACGCTGCTTCATGATCTCGAGCACTTCTTCGTACGAACGGGGTTGCTCGCCCTCGCACAAAGCGCCCCACTTCATCAAGCCGGCCATGTCTTTCAAAACTTCTTTTTCTTTGTTCACGTCGACGCCCAAGTCACTCACGAATTGTGTGGTGTACTCGGAAGGGTCGGCCGTTTCATCGATGGTGGAATAGTAAGCCGTGTATAAGCGGTGAGCATCGAACAAGCGTTGTAACTTGGATTCCTGAATTTTCGAATAGCCATAAGCGCTGCCGCCGATCGCCGTGGCGCCCGCTGAGCAAGCCACGAGACCGGCCACCGTACGGCGGAGGCCTACGCAAGCAACGCCGGCCGCGCCGACGATCGCGGCGCTGTACATAGAATTGCTTTGGCGATTTTCGATCGTTTTATGCGATTTAAAAAATTCGGTGTTGGCTTTGCGGAACGATTTCACGCACACGCTTTCCTCTTCCGTTTGCGCAAAAGCGCCGGTCGAGAAGCTTGCCATCAGAATTACAGAAAGAATCGTCGCCTTCGCTCTCATCATGACGGGGACAAATTGCATTTCAGGTGCCATAGAATGTCGCTTCGGCTAAGGGTTTAAATCGATATGGCAAATCCGGCTTGTTTAACTGATTTTCGCACCGGGCATTATTTACTAAAACTCACAAGTCGACGAAACCACTCAAGTTCTTCTCCGAACCGATGATGATGTTGTAGTGAAGCGGCAAAAACCAAGAAATCGCTTCGCTCATCGGCCGAAAATCTTTGGGTTTCAGGTCATTCAATGATTCGCTCGAAAACAGCAAATCGACCGTTTTAAAATCCTGCGAAGACAGCACCGTGATCCTTGGGTGAGCCATTCCTTGCGCGTTCATGAATTCACGCATCACCTTGCGCACGAACATGGGGAGATATTGCTCAGTCGGGGCACCGATGATCATGTCCTCATTTTCGGCAATGGTGACGGAACCCGGCTTAGGCGTGAATCCGGTCGTAACGAATTGCCGGGTCATCGCGTAATTCCACAACATGCCGTAGGTGAAGACGTAATCGGGAATCATCTTGTGGGTATTCAGCGCGAGCCCTATCCCGCGGGTGGCGGTCCACTCGAGCACGGTCAGGAAAGGCTGATCGCCCTCGGGTCCGCTTTTGATCAAAAGATAGGGCCAGCCGTCGGGCCCCGCCTTGGCCTGCTCTTCAAAAATCTGGACCTTGGCCTGTGGGATAAGCGATAGGAAATCGGCTTCCCATTTATCGTCACGCTTACTCTCGGGTTGTTGCAGAAGAAGGTCCAAATCCATGGCGCAAGAGTTACCGCTAGAACGCTCCAGGAGCAACGGTAAAGCGCCGATAAAACAGGACAACCCGAGGAGTGCAACATGACCGGCAAGCCGAAGAATTTGTCCCAAGCGATCGACGATTTAGAGAACGATTCACAAGCCGCAACCGCGGGCATCCAAGATCGTCTTAAATCTGAATTCCATAAGATCGAGGAGACCCTCGCTTCTTTGCGCCCCCACCTCGAAGACCTGACCGGCAAATTGGGCGACGAGGCCAAAAAGGCGAAGAGCAAAGTCGAAGGCAAAGTTCAGGAAAATCCTTGGGCCACCGTCGGCATCGTCGCGATCCTCGCTTTTGTACTCGGCTTCTTTTTCGCTTCGAAAATCAAACGGGACGAATAGTTGCAACTGCTCGGCCGCCTCGTTTTTTTATTGATTCGTCACCAGGCGAAACTCCGCTTCCTAGCGAAAGCTCAAAAGACCGGTACGCTCGCTTACCTGCGAGTGCTTAAAGGTTCACGCCGGGTGCTCATGGCCTTGCTCGGGGCCTTTCTGATGTTGCAGATCATGGTGCTGGCCGCGTTCGGCTCGCTCGTGACGGGGTTTTTACTCTGGGATGCCGAGCCACATTTTAAATTACAAATTCTGTTCGGGATTTTCCTCGCGCTTTGCGGGCTGCCCGTTTTGGTCCTCGGTTTTTTATTTTCCGAGCGGCTTTGGTACAAAGTTTCGGGCGCCGAGAAGCTGGTCGCCCACGTTCTAAAACAAAACCAAAATAGCAAACCCGACGGCGAAAAGCCCTAGCGACGTGATCAGGTATTTGCTCGGGCGCTTGCGATCGTAGGCGCACTCCATCGCCGAAGTGATGATCGGCCCCGTCACCCCCAGCGCCGAAAGAGAAGCTAGATGGCCGATTTTTATTGCGGTGAGATACAGAAACAAAGACAGGTAAGTTCCCAAGCACGCCGAGATGACCGCGAGCCTTTTACCGCCCGGCGTAAGCTTGCGCCAACCGGCCGCGAGGTTCACGGCGTAGAACCGCGAGAAAATAAAAAAGAAGACGAGCGCCGAAGAGCAGCGCACGAAGTTGGCCTGGAAGGCGGTCATCTCGGGCACTTGATCGAAGGCCCATCGCGAGAGAATGACGCCGGCGTTATCGAACAGCACGCCGGTCAAGGCCGCGGCTAAGCCCGGTAATTCCCAATGCCCCGCCTCCCTAAATTTCTCGAGCGAAAATGTGAACAAGCAACCGACGAAGAAAATAATCGCGAGCAAGCGATAGCCGCCGAAATCCTGACCGAAAATAAAATACGAAGCGATGCCGAGGAAGAAAGGTTGGAAACCGTAAAGGATCAAAGTCCTCGCCGCGCCCATCCTCGCGTAAGCGTTGAGCAGAAAGATATCACCGATGCCTAATCCCAGCACACCGCTCGCGAGCAGCGCCCACACGACCTTGCTAGGAAGTTGCACCCAAAGATTAAAGACAAGGATCGTTCCCGCGAACAAAACCCACGCGACGAGCGCTTTGAAAGCATTCATCCAAAGTGGCGAGACCCGGCGTGAGATTTCGGTAAAGATAAGGCTCGCGCCCGCGAAGCAGGAGCTTGAGGCTAAGGCCAGGGCGTAGGCGAGTTGTGATGGCATCATGTTGAGCGACAGTAGCTTAAAAAGGTGAAGCCGGCACGGGAGTCCTTACCATGCCGGCTTCTAAGAAGGGGTGTTGCTTGCTCTTGCTCTTGCTCTTGCTCTTGCTCTTGCTCTGAAAGCAAATTACCCCAACCCCATGAATCTGAGCTTAGGATGCGATGAAAAGTGTTTCACTTGCGCCGCACCGGGTAGATGAGAGCCGGATCAGATTCGAATCAGAATAAATTCAGCGAAGCGCTCATCCCGAAGTTCGTGTTGGCCATCTTGGCGTCGCGCGGAAGGAACTGCACGTTCGGGTAAAGATAAACGTCGCGGATGACCGCGATGCCCACGCCGACCGAATTGTATTCTTTGATGCGCAATAAACGCCAGTTCTCCTGATCACCGTAAAGATGCTTCCACCGGAAGTAAGCGAACAGCGCGCGTAAAACAAATTTCTCGTTAATTTGGTATTCGAGCGTCGGCGAAAAGGTTGTGCCCCACGAAACGCGCTTGTCTACTTTCTCCATCCCGGCTCGTTGCCGCCAGCGCGGGTTTTCGCCCGGTTCGGTACTCAAAACATCCCACCAGACCGAGGCCGTCGTACCGACGCTGAGTCGGTCGAACTTCTTCATCAACGTGTAATCGGTCGCGAAGCTCGCGTCGCGGTCGACGTTGCGCGATTCATCGCTGGTGCCGAACGATCCGTAAACGTTCCACGAGTGCTGCATCCCGGCCGCCGCGAACGTGCGGTTATAGCCCGCCATCGGATCGCCGATGTTGAGTTGGTTTTCGCCGGCGTTGACGTCGCCCTGGAACGGCGTCTTCATGCCCATGGATACCCCGAGCGATAAGCTCGAATTTTTGTCGGGCCGGTAACGCATCTTCATCGTGCCGTCGAGACTCGTGTCTACCTGGTTGTCGGGTAAACCGCTGAGATCGGGCCGTTCGGCACCGAACGGGCGCGAGACCGAACCGCCACGGTAATTCGCGGTCGCGCTGGCCGAGAACTTTGATTTTGATCCGCTGTCCGCGCGAAGCTTTATGTTGGTAATTTCTTGATCAATGTCGCCGTCGACTTTATTTTTTCGGCCGGCGGCTTCTTCGATTTGCATTTTTGTTTCGCCGGAGCCGGAGGGTGCGGCCGGGCTCGCCGCTTCGCTGATTTTCGCAGCTCCGCTGATCTTCGCAGCTTCGCTGATTTGGGTCACAACAATGATGAGCGCAAGACAAAGCCGTCGTCGCATGATGAATCCCCCTGTGCCGTAGTCTTAATCGTCCGGGGTGACGGTTGCCTTTGCAACGGGACTAGACTTAAGGGGCGCGCGTAAACAATCCAAATAGACTTTTCTTCGCGGGATCCATCTTCACGCGTCCCGTTTTGAAATCAGCTTTACCGTCGAGCCCGAAATCATTATCGCTCCCGATAAGAATCCGGCCGTCGCTGAGTTCCGCGACGGCTTCGGCTTTCTCAACGTCGAAACCCGCTTTGGCTAAATCTAGAGCCTTGGTTTTCTTCAGGATCTTGATTTGCCGGCCAAGTTCGTCTTCCGTTAAGAGCTCCGGCTTCGTACCCGGTGCATTCATGATGTCGGTCGCGCCGCTCAGTTCAATCTCGTAAACATCGCGCGTGGCTTCCGCGCCCGTCTCACCGTTTTGCTCAATGACCAAAAACTTGCCCGGGCCGCTACGGGATAGGTCCCCGATTTTAAACTTTTTACCGTTCAGCTTATAAACATAAACGGCCGAGGTTTTGTCGCTTTCATTTTTAGATTTCGTGTCGATTTCGAGTAAACGGATGCTCAGTTCATTTTGCGATTTTTTAAATTCTAACGGCGACTGAAGAATGGCGAACAATTTATCACCGTCGCAGGCCAGCCCTTCAAAACCGTTGTTGCTCGGCCGGCGGGTCACCCATTTCGGCAGACCGGCCCCCGGGCTCAGTCTTTCGAGCAAAACTCCGCCCGGTGAAAAGTGAAAAAGACCGGGCCCGTACTCATCGCTAACCCAAAAACTTCCGTCGGGGGCGGCGCAAAGTCCTTCGGGATCGATGCCCAACGGATCAGCCGCCAAGACATGACCATTCAAATCAACGGGCACTTCGATCTCACCGCGGTCTGCCGTGCCCGGCACGTAAGGTGGCCGCCCGCCGAAGGGCTTCTTAGCTGAGTCACGCAGCAAAATCTCGTCTTTGAAGAAGACGCGGCCGTTCGCGATTTCGAGGCGCAGCCGTACCAACCGGGGCGTGTAATCCGGCAGCACAAAGGGGCGGCGTTTTTTATCTTTCCGGGCGTTGGGTCCACGGTCGGTGATGCCGATGATCTCAATATTTTCCGCATCTTGTGACACAACGTGCATCGCGGAAATTCCGCCCAGCGAAATCTTCTGGCCCGCTTTGGTGGTGCCGAGCTCAGGCGGATTGTCGAAAGTGAATTTCTTGAATTCCGCCGACGCGGAAAACGGCAGAAATACTAAGGTGAGGAAAATAGTTTTCATTCATCCCCTCTTGTCATAAACCTAACTCGACCGCAACATACGCGTACTGCAAAACAGAAAGTCAATGAAGCCATCGTTGTTCGTCCTTCTCATTTTTTGTGCCGGTTTTTTCAGTGCCGGCACCGGTGCGCTCGAGAAAGTCGATCTGCAGTTCGCCGTCAGTGGAAGTGAAGATGAGATTTTAAAGGCGCTCGATCTGCGACGCCGTGACGTGATCGAACGTGAGATTTACCTCTTCGATACCGATGAGCTGGCTTTCCTTGAACGGCGTATTCAAATTCGTTTACGTATCGAAAACGACGAGGCCGAGCTCGGCGTCAAACGCTGGGGAATTGATCCGGCTGATTTCGCCAGGCTGCAAGAGCTGTTCGGCTCACAATGTGAAGTTGACGTACACGGCAGCACCCTCATTCGTTCATGCGCCGTTAAAAGAATCATCCCCGCCAAAAAAGCGTTTCACCTGGTCAGCGACGACGCGAAGTTGCTCGACGTTTTCAACCGCGAGCAAATCGCTTTGCTCTTCGAGGGCGGTTCGCCACCGCTCGTTATGCTGCGCGAAGCCCAACCATTCGGTCCGATCGGCAGCCGCTCTTGGGAGTGGCACGACGCGAACGATTCTAAGTTTTCGATCGATATCCAAAAGCTCCCGGACAAGCAGCGTTTCATCGAGCTCTCGATGAAGATCCGCACCGGCGACGCCATCAAAGAAAAAGAGAAACTCGAGAAAGACCTCCGCGCCCGCGGGCTGGCGCTCGAACCCGATCAGCACGGCCGTCGTACCGAAAAACTCACCGGCCTTCTTAACTGCGCGCGTCTCTTAAAATCTAAATCATCGCCAAAGCCGTAAACGCCTGGTTAAGATTTTAGTCATGAAATACAAAGCGCTTGCCGTCTTGGGTGTGTTCGCGATTCTGACCGGTTATTTCCTAATGAAGAGCGGTGGCCGCGTCGTCCGCGTATCTTGCGAAAGAACCGAGAGTAACTTCCTGCCCGTTTGCCAAGTCGGCGAGTATTTCTTAGGCATCCCCAACGGCCCGGCCCGCACCGTCGCCGAGATCACTCAGCTCGCGAACGAAGGCAAAGAGAAGCGTCAGTTTTTCTTGATCCAACGCTTACCCAACAAAAAAGTCGCGCCGATCAACCTCAACAAAGTCCGCGCCGAGGGCCGCACCGCGGATCAGGAGCCAATCGCTTCGCTCAACCGCCTCGCCGACTTCTTCCGCGTTCCCAACGAGCCGACGATCGACGTTAAGCTCACGAACGACGCCGGCAGCGTGCCTTACGGAATTCTGCTCTTCTTCGTGGGCATCGGGATTACGCTCCTTGCCCGCTGGAAAGACAAAAAAGCACCCAAAGCGCGGCGAGACCTCGTTTAATTTCATCTGGGCCCGCAAAAACAGGCTGACAAGCCCGCGCGGCCTAATGTACTTATTATTCCTCTTCGCCATAGGGAATTAGCTCAGTTGGTAGAGCGCCACCCTTACAAGGTGGATGTCGTCGGTTCGAGCCCGGCATTCCCTACCAAGCTTCGCTTGGCGAAAATCAATAATCGAAAATAGAAAATAAAAACACGAAGGCAAAGATCTCGGCGGGAATGCCGGGCTCGAAGGTTGAGCGCGTACCCGCGTCGAAGGCGCCGGTGGCGCGTTCGATGTGGGGCAGCAGGCCACGACGGCCTGCTGAGCGCTCAAGCCGACAGCATGCAGGACGCACCAACCCCGCTGGGAACACGCATCTTTCGCGCCGCTCCCTCAAATACTCGCTTCCGGGCTAAACCGGTTCATCGGTTGTGCGCGCTCAAGAGTTTTCACTTCAAACTGCGGAAGCGCGGTTTTCGAAGTGGAGACCGATTTTTCAATCGGGATAAAGTGCATGCGCGGAATCAAGGCGAGAACGTTGAAAACATAGCGCACGCGCGCACTGGGCGTGAGCGACACAAAATTCTTATAGCGTTTGTAGATTGGAATCCCGCGTACCACGGCCTTGAGACGACCCGCCGCGAACAGCAAATGACCGTCCATGTGCATCGTCTTGGTGATGTTCTCAAAATTCACTCTCGCTAGAAAGCTCCGTTTGTACGCCACCATACCGGAATGCCATTCGTAACGACGATAGCCGGTCATCACGCTTTCCAACAAGCTTAAGCCTTTGATCGTGAGGTAGGCAAAAAACGGTGTTTCATCTTTTGACCAAAATTTTGTCCAAGACCGGTAACCATAAACAACTTCTGTCGGTCCCTGGAATTGAGCGACAAATGCGGGAATGAGCCGAGAGTCATATTGCCCATCACCGTGCAACATCATCACCCACTGAAAATTCGGATTCTCCAGCATGAGTTTGTAGGCCAGCTTCTGCGAACCCGCGTAGCCTTGGTTAATCTTGGGCTGCACAAGCTTTACCGGCTTGGGCCAACGCGCGGATTTATTGCCGTCTAATATTCTTTGTACGGTGTTATCCGAGCTTTGGTTATCTACGACCAACACCTCGGACCGCTGCCAAAGATCGCCAGGAATATCGTCGATGACGCCGACGATGGTCTCTGCGCAGTTGTAGCTCGGAATGTAGATCAGCAAATCCGTTTCAGAAGCAAAAAGCGATTGTTGCAAAATAAACCCCGCGAGATTAAATCAGATGACTCTAAATTGTCTTATAACAGATATCCAGTACGCCTTGGTGCGGTCAAAGTGAATTGTAGGAAGTAGGCGGATGTTTGAGAATGTGAAAGCTTATTTTGCGCGAAAACCGCTCTGGTGGTTTATCGCAGCTTCACTTGCGCTCCACATCTTAAGACAGCCTCAGCAATTGATCCATCCGCAGTTTTGGGCCGAGGACGGGACAAACTTCTTCGTTCAGAATTATAATTATGGTTTAGGCGTATTTTTCTCAACGGTCGGCGGCTATCTGCATTTCTGGCCGCGGATCGGCGCTTTCTTGGCCGGCTTATTGCCCCTGCCCTGGGTTCCCTTCGGGACAAAAATTTTCTCCCTAGCTACGCACGCGATTCTCGCGGGAATAATGGCTTCGCCCCGTTTCCCCGGCCGGCATGGCCAAAAAGCGATGATGATTCTTTTGATCGCCATTCTTCCGCAGGGCGGGGAAGTCTACATGAACTTGTGCAACACCAATTCGTTCTCATGCATGATTCTTATCGCGGCGACGGTTCTCACTTCCGCGCGAACCACGCTGGGCCGTTCAATGGAATTCTTGGGCTTTCTAATTCTCGCCGGCACGGGACCTTTCGTGCTGTTCCTCTTCCCGCTTCTCTTTCTCTATTGGATCCTAACCCCGGCGCCGAAATGGTCTTTCTTTGGGCGCGCGCTTGGCGTGGTGACCGGACTTTCACTCCAACTGCTGAACTTTTCCTTAGCTAGCCGTGAACGTCAGGATTTTAATCCGGCCTTTGATGTTTGGATCGGCGCCGTTCAAAGGACATTTAAAAGCCTGATCTTCGCCAAAATTCCCTTTCCCTTTTGGCTGGAATCTTTGGCCGCGCTGCTGGTCTTTGGCGCACTTGTTTACTGTTTTTGGCCATTACTAAAATTGGCTTTTAGTAAGACTCCCTCACCGTTCAAGTACGCGTCCGTATTTTTCCTAACCTGCGCGGCTCTCAACATGGCCGTTTCGATGGTGTTCGCCCGGGTTTACCTCCACGTTCTTGGCCCGTACCTAGGCGCGCCCCGCTACTTCTTCCCGACCTACCTGCTCATTCTTTGCGTACTGGTTTTAATTTGGAATGAGCCGCGGGTGGGTCGCTTGGCTAGAGCGCTCGTTGCCGTTTCAATCTTTTGTTCGCTTCTTAACTTTACGTCGACTTCAACGTACCGAGATTTGGATTGGCCCGGTCAGGTCCGCGAATTTGAGCGATCGTCCCCGCGCGTGATGAACATCCTGCCGCCCGGCACAACCTTTGTTCTCGAGCGCCGGAACTGAATCGCGTAGTGGTCCCGCTCCTAACGCAGTACTTCTTTTCTGGAATTTAAACAGCGCAACAATTCGAATACCGTACCGTGAAATTCAACCGACGTGGACGTGACATACTTTATCTACTCAGCGTTCCGTGCGGATATATACGTACGGTAATTTTATTGTGCGCATATACGCGCACGGAATGCTGAGGGGGTATTCAGCGGTTTGGCTCAAATGGACCCTCACCCGAAAGTCTGTAACGTTCGCCCGGTCGCGCTAAGGCATTTTAAAGATGAATTTATTCCGTCGGTGATCGACACTTCGGCTCTCAACTCTAGCTCGGACGGGAATTTGCCATGATAAAATCCTCAGCTATCGCCTTAGCTTTCGTTCTTATGACTTTAACCCAAGCTTCAAACGCTTCGAGCCAGTGGGAAACGGCTTGCGCCCACGTCGGCAATTCGGCCGGGTGGTGTAATTATATTTACCATACCGTAGCCGGGTTCATCGTCGAGGCGGAAGAGCGTGGCGTGAAGTTCAACCACCCAGCCATCGAGATTTCGTTCGGCCCGTGGAACCCACGATCCGACGCCGCGGGAACACCGATCGGAATTCTCAGCTTTAGTGATGGCCGCGTTCGCTGTAAACAGCCCATGACCGGCTATCACGCCTCCGGCCGTCTCACCTGCAAAAGACATTAAGAGGTACAATGGACACGACACGGACGTACACCCCGGATCAAAAACACTTTTTCGAACGTAAAGATCTTGGGGAATCGCCGAGGGGTAGTTTCGAGATCGAAATCACAACTTCATTCAAGGTGGACGGAACAGATTTTTTCAAGCTCGCCGACGGTGACGCTTACTTCCGGGACAACAACACCTTTGTCATCTTCGATTACCGGGGCATCGTGATCTACTTCATCGCCGAGAATGAGGCCATGCACTTATTCCGGTCCGCCGTAGATGCAGAGCCAAAAATCTCTATTAAAGTCGATGCCTCGGACCGCAATCGCCCGATCGCGGTCTTGTCCACGCCGCGAGCGGAAGATATCCGTTTAGATATCTTCAAATCTCTTTATCACTTCTCACCTGGCCGGAACTTTTTCTGATTTCGTTTTTAATTTTAACTTCCATATCTTCATCACTTACTTTCGAAGTTCAGTCAGAAAAAGGGAGCCACTTGTAATGATCAAATCTCTAGTCACCGCCCTCGTCCTTGTCTTTAGCTTCATAACGTTCGCTCAACCTTCGAATGCTTCCCCGCAATGGGCCACCGCCTGCGCCACCGCCGGAAACTCGGAAGAATGGTGCGGTAACATTGACCAAACGGTGGCTGAACTTATCGTCAAAGCCGAAAAGCTCGGGTTTCGCCTCGAACATCGCCGCATCAAAATTTCGTTCTCGCCGTGGAATCCCCGCGCGGACGCCGTCGGCACACCCGTGGGTACTCTTCACTTCGAGGACGGCCGGGTCAGCTGTGCGCAAAAACTCGTGGGCTATTTGTCGTCGGGACGTCTCACCTGCGGCTAGATTACTTTACGCGGAATAAAACGGCCTGATTGTCGACGAACCAAACGTCAGCGACATTTGAATTCCGGCCGACTTCAAGGAACTGCCCCCACCTAAACATTTCCACGCTGCCGTAACGGCCCGCGAGTTCGACGCGGGTCCACTGGCCGGAAATTGCCGGCGCATTGGGCGTGATCAACACGTACCAATAACCGTCGCGACCGTGAAATTCACCCGCGCTGAATTGTGCTTCTAGCGGACTAACGAACGCGTTCAAATTCGAAACGACGTTTCCGTTGCCCAAGCCTAATGACGGCAAAACTGAGTGGACGAACGTTTTATCACTTAAAACATTTCTAATCGATTCTGTCGTCTGATTCCACTCGGCGGCTTCGCGGTAGAGCCCGGTTGGATTATTCCAGATATCAAACAATCCGTAAAAGTAACCACCGTCGAAGAAGTTATGGCTTGCGAAATAAGCGAAGTCCTTAATGCCATTCACCATCGCGATATCTGAAGACCATTTGAGCTGAGCAGCTTGCGCGCACGTCGCATCGGTAACGCCGCAAAAATTTTGTAGGTACGAGATAGGCGTTGCGTTGCCTGAGGTCTGCGCGGCTCCCGCGATAACTCTTGAATTCAAGCTTAATATCTTTCCCGCAGCCCCTTGGCAGCGCGGTAGATACTGCTGACCGACGGTGTAGAAATCGAACGCTAGGTACGTCGGCTGAATAAGCTCCATCGCCTTTCTGGCGTAGGAGTTGTAATAAGCCACGTGGTCATCAATCAACCGTGGATTGACGATATCGCCGGTTGAACAATCAAGTCCAAGCTCATCCGGTCGTTGATAGCCGAGATTCACGTGGTTCGCTAACCCGCTATGTGTCGTCGCCAGCGGTAAAAGATTTAGGAACAACTCTAAATTTCGCAATTCGGGAACCGCGCGTACACAGCGAGCCATGCTTCCTAGCTGCGCGAGCAAGGCGAAAGACGGCTCATCCTTCAAATGCAGCCCCCGGAAAGTCTTCGGAAACTTCGCTTTGAGCCGAATAAGTGTAGGAGTTCGTTGCTGGTTGAACCGAGCGCAATCGAATGTGCCGGTTGCATTTGCATCTTCGAACGACCAACGCTCCTGGGTGTAGAAATATCCGGACTTTTTCTCAATGACCGCTCCGAGCGTTTCAATATCGTTCGGCACCAATGAAGGAATTAAAAACTTATTCGATCCCAGCGCTTGGAGATTGCCTACAACCCGCTCGGCCGCAATAATGGTTTTCGAGAAATCAGCCGCGGGTAGGGAGCTCTGAAGATAGTTGTCCATGAAAACGAAACTTCCGTCCGCGTTCACGACAGACTGTGCACGGGCCGCGGAAGAAAGCGCGGCAGCCGCAAAAAAAACCAAACCCTTGAAGTGAGATGCGGAGAGAAATCTCTGTGTATTTTTGATACTCATCATACCAATTGATATTGCAATGACCTGACCGGCTGTTCGCCATTTCACTTGATTCGGGACAAGAACGGTTGTCGAACTACAAAAATCACATACTAGTTCGACGTTTCATTTTGATCGCGTGCAAAATCAACCGGTGCTCCGCCCTCAATTTCCGCTCCACTTCCTGTACATGCCTTCGAAAACTTTCAGGCCGGCGCCCTTGAAACTCTGCTCGTAACTTACGAAACCTTTGGGCCATTCACCGGCGTGAACTACGCCGAAGGTTGCTTCACAAAGTCCTAAAGAATAACCGGGGTGAGGCGAATCATCTAAATTGAAAAGGCGCCAAAGAGTCATGATCTCGACTTCCCGGTGTACGACTTCGCTCTGCACGTAACGTAGGTACGCCTCCTCGCGCTTCGCGACCGGGATTCCACCCATCGAGGGTTCGCATTGCACCGGCAACGCATCTGCAAAACCCGTTTCTCCGATGATTAGTTTTCCGCGGAACCTCTCCGGAAGATCGGCCACGGCCGTTTGAATTCCCGATTCGTAATCTGCTACGAGCTGTTCTGCACTTAATCGCGGATCAATAGCGCCAAAATAAAGATGGATGTTCGGCCGCCCACCCGGCGAATTGAGTTCTGCCGATGCACTGTAGTAATCTTTGAGGTAGTAGCGGAGTTTATCGTATTTCCCTTGCACGGCATTTTTTAGTTCGCCGCCATAAACATTGGCGATGCTCGGTGCCGTGATTTCGTTCTTCAACTGATTCACGTAAAAAACATAGTTGAACACCGCGGTCATGATGGCGGCTTTCTTAGGTGAGCCGGTCACATAGTTCACAAGATTGCCGTCTTTATCCGTCTCACATGTGCCGTCGGTATTGAGCGCCGGGACGTTATCGAATTCTCCCCAAGGTGTGACGATAACGTTGTTCTGAAACCAATTCTGGTTCAACCGGGAATCTTTAGAGATGGCCAAAAAAACCGCCGCGAGTGGGTTAGCCAATTTCTCGTAAACAAATATTTCGAATCTTTTATCGTCCTTTGGAAAGCACGGCATGTTGTTCGGGTTGCCGAGAATGGGAAAGCTAAGCTCAAGCACGAGCTTCATGCCAAAGGCTTGGTAGAGTTCGAGTACACGCAACAGGTGATCCGTTGCCGAGGGGTCCATCAGCAATGCCATCGGCAGAGTTTCTTTGTGGACGCGAACTCCTTTCTGGCTGAGAGCGCTTAGAAAGCTTTTTATCGTATGGTCGGATATTGCCGGTACGTTCGCACATTGTGAGATCTCGGTGCCACCCCACAATGGGCAGCGGTAGCCGTGGGCCCGGGCATTGCCGATAATGAAAGCTTCGGCAAAACCGATCGAAGCCATCCGAGTCCCCGCGGCCGACAACGAAGCTATCCGCGAGCCGTTAAGCGCGCCGGCAAAAAGATCGCCCGCAATTGAACCTTTTTTGCTCAGGTCAGCCGACGAAAATGGTGCGTTACAATTTTGAAAGGCGCAAAGCAATAGCAGTCCGCTTACGGCCATTACTCCCTTTTTTACGAACATCTTGGCCTTGAACATCCCAACCCCCGATCAAACCCCTAACATGAGCTTAGTAGGAATCTCACGTCGAGAGGTCTGACAAATAAAGCGCGATGTCTCGATATGGTACATATTCTCGGCTAGCTTTCGGTGCCGATCTTGCAATCTCGTGACCCATGAACAATCCCCGGATCCTCACCCTACTCGCTCTTTTCCTTGGATTAAGCGCGAATGCCGGCGCCGCGGAGCCCTGCTACCCGCAGGAACGCGCTGATGAATACATTCTCCAGTTTCAAATTGCCGCGGACACCTTTGACGGTGGGCTCGAGCTTTGTCGAACTTCCACTCCGCTCATAAAACTTTTCAAAACGATCGACTATCTTCGTGACGTGCGGTTCTCAGACGAACTTCGCCCGCCCTTCGTGCCCGGTTTAATCCAAACGGGTTACTACGAGTATTTGAAAAGCCGGGTGCGTTTCATCAACGGGCCGCTCGCCGGGTGCCGGGGTGGTTCGGACCTCGCGTGCGCGGGCGGCCGGGGTGAGATGGTCGTGGCTAAGGGGTTCTTCGAGCTAAGAACGCCGCTCCGGGCTTCTACGCTCGTGCACGAACTTCGCCACTTGGACGGCGACTATCGCCACGTACCCTGCACCCAAGGCAACGAGAAGGGCAATGCGCGAAGTTGCGATCAATCGTTTGTGCAAGGCGGATCGTACGCCGTGCAGATTGAATATCTCGCCCGACTGTTCCTCTTCGCGAAAGACATTTCCGACGGTGACCGGCTCGCCGCTAAAGGACTCGCGCTTTACCTTGCGCAAAACAAATTGAACGCGACCGAGTTTAAAGGGCTGAAGGCCGTGCTGCTCGTCGAAGAAGAAACCGGTGGCGCGTTCCTCTACGACGGCACGCACCTCCGTGAGTTTAAAAGCAAATTTTTAGGTGCGACGGTCACGGCACGGGACCGCGCGTTCGTCGTCATGCACGGCGACCGAAGCAAACCCGCTTTTGTTTTTGATCCTTATTTAGCGACGGAGATACCTTCGGTAGAAACTTCGCTTGATCCCGAAATCGTCGGGCGCACGATCGTTGAATACAATAAAACTTGGCCGGCGGAGCGTCGTTCCTCTTTATCCGATACCATTCGCTTTGGTTCGGCGGGCGAGCAGGCGTTGCTCTTCTCCGAACACATTGACATCGCGGGACCCGCCGCAATTCAATCCTCGGCGCAAACGCTCCCACCGGTCTCGCGGTGGATCCAAGATTCGCCGTGCATGAATGAAGAGTCTCCGCTCATGGGCCGGAGCACCGACGGTCAGATCTTTGCCTTCACGGTGCAAGCCGGCGCGGTGAAAAGCTCAAAGCGACTCGCCTGTACCTGGCCCGCAGACGCTCGCGATTTTGCAAAACTCGGGTCGTTGTCTTTAATTTTATTGGCGGATGGAACGCTGGCGCGCCAAAACCAAGATCAGTCGATGACGAGCATTCCTGAATTGGTTGGCAAGCAGTTCCGGCAAATGGTTCGGCTAAAAGAGCCATTTTTTCCCGATTTCGTGCAAACCGAATCACGCTAACGTTTCATGTACGGTGAGCTTAGAAAGTTGATGTATTCCTCGAGAGTACGGAAGTCTTCGCGCTTCCGGGCGGTCGACGCCGTTGGCCGGTGATCGCCTTCACGTGGATCAGGAATATTCGCGATCGCGCAAGCCTCCCGCTTGCCGGAGGCACACGAACCTTTGAGTAGCATCATGCCGTGCTCTTTACGGCCCCTAAGTATCGCGCGGGTTGCGGCCGGCCAACAGGACGCCGGCAGTGTAAGACAAAATTCCGGATCCATCTCTTTTTTTCGATCGATCTCCCGTTCGTAGATTCGATAGGGCGAGTACGATTGAAGAGTAATGGGGTCCATAGGGAACTCGACGGCCTCACCGGTTTCGGTGTTCCATAGTTGCTTCTTAACGGTTGAGAAAAACCACCGCCCGTCGTCGGATAAGGTTGCGCCACGAAGATCGGCATCTTTAAAACAAAATATTCCGCAAAGCTTTTTTTCGCGGCCGGCCGCAAGGTCGACGAAATACAGATCATCAAGGTCAGACTTGATGCCGACCGCAAACCGACCGTTCGCACTCTCAATGGCCGAGCGTAAACCGACCGCACGCGCGGTCGGTACACCCGGGGGTCTAAAATACTTTTCGCCCGGATCAAAAGCTTTATCTTGCGGATCTTTGAGCACGGACTCCGCTCCTTGCTTCCAAACATACCAAGTCATAGGTTCGCTGGCTTGTTCCGCAGCGCCGAACGCGACGCTGCTCCGGTCGGGTGAAAGTTGTAGAGATTGAGCATCGAGCAAAACGAACTTTCGCTCAAAGTCTACGCGTTGGCTTTCCCGATTCCAGACCTTGAACGTTGGATCTTTCGTTCCGACGATCGCCGCGATTTGCCCCGCGGTTGAGCCGACGGGCAAAGCGACGCGGGCTTCGGGCTGGAACCAACGGGCGATGATCTTTTTCTGTTCGAGATCCCAAAGGTCGACGCTGCGAAATTCGTCCCCGTCGCCCCATGTATCATCATAAACAAAAATTATAAACTTCCCACCGACGACGACCGGATTCACCTCTTGGCTTTGGCCACTTGCTAAAGACGAAAAAAAGAGCTCCGGCGTGAACGTCCGTGGGTTAATGACGACCGGGACCCAACCTACGTTAATAAATAGTCGCTCCTTAAGCGAGGTTGGCGCATCAACCGGTTTCTGCGGTACGGCCTCGTACTTTTTGAATTCAACCGGCCGGGCGAGCCTTCGGTAAACACTTTTTTTTCCGACAAGGACGATGAAACATGTCAACGCGTAGGTGGTCAGCAAGAGACCGATGAGCATCGGTAACGAAAGAAAATCTTTGTGCCGCGAAATGAGCTCGGCTTCCTTCAGATCAGAAAGCATATCCGCGTGCTTCACCCGAACGGATAGTTGCCCGTGACTGTAAATCAAGGGCAAGCCGGCAGCTTCTGCCGAATCCAAATAGGCGCCGGAAGCAATGGCTCTCGCGGTCATCGCCGTTTGCTCGGACCCAACCTCCTGCATGACTTGGTGTGTGCCACCTTCAAACAATCGGCGGTGAAAAAGCGCGAGTGCGGGATCGTCGATTCGTACCGGACCGACGGAACCCGTTTTGAAACTTCCACGCGCATAAACCGGGTTACCCGCACGCAGGCTTGTTTCGCTGTAGCGGAAACCTTCCGAGTCTATCCTAAGGTCTTTAATCGCGCCGTTCAATTCAAGGAGTACCCATCGCCGCTGCTCTTCCGAAAGCGATTGCCAATCATACTCTTTGGTCTTTACGCCGAACCATACCGCCCTTGTCGGGTTGAATTCGATTCTCGCGGCGCCGCCCTCATCCACTAGATGAAACTCCGTCGGGTACCGGGTATTATCGAAAACCTTTACCCATTTACGATTTTTATTTTGCATCCCAATATTTTGCTCAATTTTTATCCGGCGAAAGACGGATCGCTCGCCCGATACCGTTAGGATGGGTGGGCCCAGTGGCCAAACGTAACCCTCTAACTCGACCCGGCCTTGCGGCGCCGAGGCGGTCTTAGAGCGCTCCGTGTCCGCGATCAGGCGATGTTGGCGAAAGCTGTTGAAGCTTTTCAATAAGATCACGCCGCCTAAAAAAAGAAGGAACAGAATTAAATTTAAATTTTCGATAAACATAGATTAAGGATAGAGGCGGACGCCCGAAAGGCCAAGCCGTTAAACCATAGCGGCAATCGCTAGGCCTTACGCCGCACGGGTATCTCTTTCGGAAAGCGAATCGCCGGCATTTCTAACGGCCGGCGGGATCACATTCATCGGACCAGAGGGATGTGCACCACGGCTAACGTATGCGCTTAGCCCGCCGGTCACTTCGCGGACCTTCACGCTGAGCTCACGTACCCGAATTGAAATCTTATAGATTTGGTCGGCGCCGTCTTTGTTGTGCGCGGCCGTTTCGTCCATTTGATCCATCGCGCGCGCCGTTTGCTCGACGCCGCCCTCTTGTTCAATCGTCGCTTCGCCGACTTGGTTCACTTTGTCGGAGACGATAACGACCTGCTTCGCGATTTCATTGAAGCGCTTGAGAGCTTCTTCGCTCACTTCTTTACCGTCGCGGACGCGACTTTGAACGGTCTCGACGATTTGAACGACGCGCCGCTGGCTATCTAAAAGCAACTGGTCGATTTCTTTCGAGGCCCCTCCGCTCATGTGCGCAAGCTTACCGACTTCTTCGGCGACGACGGCGAAACCTCGGCCGTACTGACCCGCGCGCGCCGCTTCGATCGAGGCGTTGAACGACAGAAGCTGAGTCTTGAATACAATATCGTTGATGATCTGGGTTTTCTCTTTAATCGCGAGAATAATTTCTTGAAAACTTTCGAGTTGCGAATTGGCTTGTTCAATCGCGACCATCGAATTTTCCATGCGGTTCATGATCTGGCTACCATCGTGGGTCTTGTCATTGATCGCGGAGGTCATGCCTTGCACTTCGCGCACATGATTCGCGGTTTGTGACAGCATGCTGCGGATCTCGGCGATCGAAGCCACGCTCTCTTGCACCGCGGCCGATTGCTGGGCCGAAGCGCCCGACAAGTTTTGCGAGGCTACTTTCAAATTTTCAGACGTCAGATCATTCTGTTCCGTAAAATTATCCAACGCCTCGACGTAACCCGAGAGCTCGCGATCGATTTTCTTAGTGACGCTGAAGATGTAGACGGGTGGCAAGATCAAAGTCAGCAAGGCCACCGGCAATAACACCACCACTAAAGAGAGAAGAAACGATTGGAGGCTTGCTTCAACGTGTGCCGAGATCACTTTTGAGATCTGCTGCAAATTTTTACGAAGCGCATCGAGCTTTGCCGTCAAAATTTCTTGCTTGCCGGCCGCCGTCTCAAGATTGCCCTCGACGAAGGCCAATGCCGTTTCCCTTCCGATGGCGTCGGCGGCTTTGAAGTCGGTCCGTAATTGGCTAATGTCTTTTTGCCAGGCGCTTCCTTCGTTCAATTTCTCAAGCTGATCGATGACGGCCATAAAATTCGCTTCGGCGCGGCGAATGACTTCAAGATGTTGGAGGCCGGCCGCCCCTTTGCTCGCGCCGATGAGATCGAAACTTGAAGTTGTTTGCTCGAGGGATAAACGCAGCTCTAAAAAATGCTGATTATTAAGGCTTAAGATTGCGTTCGTCTGTTTGGCGGATTTCTGCGCTTGAACGATGGCATAGATCGACAATCCACTTAAAAGGAAAACAGCACAGACAACCGAAATTACCGCGCGCAGGATGCGGCTTTGGATGGTGAACCGGGACTTCATCAAACTTATCCTCAAATCTTCGCTTCTATCGAAAGGTACCTCTATGATACTTTTTCGGTTTAAATCCAAAGGTACGGGAGAAAAAAGAAGCATGAGACCGGCAATTTTGAGCGTCTTGATGTTATTGACGTGGCACCAACGGACCTTAGCCCAGGAAGACATGAAGACGACGATGTACGGTTACATCAATTCCTATTCAGAAAAGTCCGAAAACCAAGCGATGCTCAAGGGCGCCGGTACCTCGACCACCCGAGGGCAAGCGCAAAACAACGTCGCTTACGAAGTCCGGGACATTCACTTCGTTATGCAAAGCACGCTCGGCGACAGGTTCAAAAGTTTTCTCAATTTACGGGCGCCCGGTGCAAACGGCGTTGAAGTCAGCAACGCCTGGGTTGAAGCAAAGCTTGCGGGCGATTACCTCAGCTTTCGCTTAGGCAAGATGTACCGTCCTTTCGAAATTTATAACGAGATTCTCGACGCCGTCCCTACGTACATCGGCATCGAACCGCCGGAATTATTCGACACCGATCATTTGATGGTCACGCGCACGACCAACATGATGTTCCACGGGATCACCGGCGCGGGCGACGGACTCATCCGCTACGCGGTCACGACGGGTAACGACGAACGCTCGAGCAATGAATTACCGGTTGGCGTCGATGTCCGTTACATCAAAGACATTAAATGGACTTTCGGAACTTCGGCCTACACCTCCGGCGGTAACGCAAAACCAATAAACGAATACGTGATCGGTGGCGGCTCGGGTTCGCCCGAAGGCGGCGTTTTGCCGTGGATGGATTCTGATCAGTACAACGTCTACGGAGCGTACGCCCAGTACTTAGACGATCGGTTCACCATTCAGGCGTCTTACTTCATCGCCGATCACAAAGCGCAGCGCAACCTCGCGGCCGTTCAAGATATGTGCAACACCGCAAGCGGGACCCCGCTCAACCGGCGGCAACAATCTCGCTTCAACTGCGCAACGGCGGGCAGTGAAGACGTTGACGGAGATTACCAAGTGAAAGCCTGGTACGTGCGCGCGGGTTACAACTTACCCGCCGGGAATTACGGCAACGTTACCCCCTACCTTCAGTACGACAGTTACACCAACGAAGAAACCATTCAGGATGAAGATCACGGCGGCGATAACGAAGCCGGTCAGTCCGACGATGGCCACACCGAAAAATGGACGGCGGGTATGGTTTACCGCCCACTTACCCCGGTCGCGGTCAAGGCCGACTATAGCCTCCACAATCAGGACGTGATGGGTAAAGATGGTTCTTACGGTGAGGTGCGCTTCTCATTGTCTTATTACTGGCGCATGTAGGAGTCGCGATGACAAATCGTCTGATAAAAATTGTAATAGCTTATGCGTTTCTCTTTTCGGAAACGCTTTTGGCGCAAGACTACGCCATCATCGCCAACTTAAATCTAGCGCCGGTTTCCATCACAAAGTCCGAGCTAAAAAATATTATGTTCGGCAATAAAACAAGCTTCAGCGGGAGCTCGGCCGAGCCCTGCTTACTCGGCTCTAAGGACGGCAACGCATTCTTCGAAACGATTCTCGGTGTAAGCAAAATCCAGTTCAATCAAGAGTGGGTCAAAAAAGAGCTGACCGGCGCCGGCCGCGCGCCGAAGGTGCGCGAAACGGCCGAAGAAGTCATCGCGTGCGTCGCCGCCGCGAAGGGCGGCATCGGCTTTATCCCCGCCCCGGCCGCTTCGAAGGCCGACGGCAAAGTAAAAGTCTTAACGCTCAATGATTGATGAATCGCTAATCTTTTACCGCGCGTGAAATACGAAGGTTGGCTTTGCCGGTACAAAATTGCGTGCAGCCACGAACGCTCACGCTCAGATTTTTGCCGTCTTGAAGTACGCGCAAAAAGCAACCCGGCGCCTCAAAACGCATGTCGCCCTCTTCATGTTCTTCGGTTTCTTTATTGAAGGTGCAGGTGTCATCGCCGTTCGTCGTATCGATGTGGACGACGTACTGGCCGCTGCGGGCCCGGCGTACGCTGACGCTATCGCCGTTATACTGGGAGAACCACTGCCCAACGTCGGCGGCGGAAGCTAGCGCGGGTAAGGCAAGTGCTACGAAACAGAAAGCGAATGTAACGGTACGGATCATGGTAAACCTCCAGGACGAGCGTTTACCCGCGGATCTCCACCCCAGCAATAAAAATATACTTATTTAATTTGCAGCGTCGCTTCGATTTGGCGCGTGGCTTCGGCCGGGTTCTGATTGTCGATCGCCTTGCAGGCCAGCCGGTCGTCAACGTACAGGTAAGCGGATCTGCGGTTCGTGTAGATCGCGCTGGCGGGATATTCAACCGTCGACTTATCAACCTTGTTGAAACAAAAAAATCTTCGGCCCATCGTTGCCGCGACAAGATTGGATTGGTGGATCCTCGAATCAATCAACGCCGAATTCGGTAGACTCGTAAACAGCACGGCCGGCTCGATGGGCACCGCTTGGCTGGGTGAAGCCTGCGCGGGCTCGCGCGGCGGCTGGGTCTTACAGGCCGAAAACAACAACATCATGGCAACGCTCAAGAATAAGGTAAATTTCATATATCTATTTTGCCCGTCATCGGCGTTCGACCACAAGCTAGACTCGACCAGGATTTGTTGCCGGATTACTCGTTTTCACTAATCATTCGGAACGATACCGAAGCGTTTCGGTGTTTCAGAATACGTGTTCTATAATCAGGCGATAGGTCGGGGGATACCGGGTAGTCGGCCGAATTCAATGGAGTAAAACAGATTCATTAAATAAACTAAAGCGTAAACGTAATCACAAAGGATCATAATGAAACACTTAGTATTTTTTGTTTATTTACTTTGTGCATTCGCTTACGAGGCTAACGCCCAGGTGGCGGCTCGCTCACTGAGAGTTGCACCATTCAGAATGGCTTCCGCCCACGGAGACATAGTTTGCGATAGTCCAGCCTACGCAACGAACCCTCACGCCTGTATAAGATATCGTGATTTCCCTACGGCAGATTTAATGGCGACCGGAACTGAAAACCTCAGCACAGGTCTTTTGCAGGCCATTCATAACGTTTACGTCAGCTTAACTAATGTATCCGGAGTACCCCAAACTTTGGACGCGTCTTTACTGCCGGGAACCAGCGCGGATGCTACATTCCAAAGTTTACCCGCTCCGGGGACGGTCACTATGAACTCAAACGTCGGTGCCGGATTTACCGTCCCGGGAATAGTGTTGGCGCCTGACCAATCGATCACGGTTATCTTCCAGTCAGTCTGTGGTTTTCTGCCTCGCACGTGTTGTCTTCAGGGAAGTGCCGGCGCCATCGCCGTGGGACCGAACTGCCAAGCTCACGCCGGCCCCGCCGGTAACGCGGCCTACGGAGTTCAGCGAAATAGCGTTTGGAATGTTGAAATTAAAGTACGCGAAGCTCGCGGCGCGGTCTCGGGTTCAATCACCACTCAGGTGCACCGGCACGGTGGCATGAAAGACCGCTCGCAGGGTGAAGCCATCATTATGCTTAATGGAGGACGGCCTTTCTGAAAAAATTAATTTTAAGCCTGATATTTATCGGACCGGCCGCGTATGGCGCCGGCGCCTCGGATCCGCTCGCGGGCCTACCGTTTTTAAACAACACATTGCCTCACGCCCCACCCGCGACCGGACCCAACGCATTTCCGCAGCCGTCGAATTTGCCGCTTCGAAACGACGGCGTACATGGTGGCCGCTCCGCGATTCCGAGCTGCAAAAATAATTCGAACGGCAGTTACCCGCTTCAATCGGAAGTTGGTTGTGCGAATGCGCCGTCGTGCGCTTGCGGCGCCTACCCGATTTCGGACGCCGGTTTTTGTACGGAAGGTTATGAACCTATGGACGCTTTTCGCCAGGGCGGAACGCAAGGCAAGCGCCGGATCATGAAACACGGAACGATGGATGGATTGCCGTCACGAATTGCCGTCGAAACTAATCCCGCCCGCCCTTCTGTGACGCTGATGAACGGTGGTCGTTTCGAAGTGAACGGCGGTGTTACGATTTGCGATATTGGGAAATCAGACATCGGCCAACGAACCCCGGCGAGTGATGCCGTCGCGACCTTTCAAAAAGATCATTCAATGCTTCTTGGAACGTGCAACCGCTTTAATCCCGGCGTAGGCAGTTGCATAACCGCCTGGGGATGTACGCCCTGCCCTCCTCCTCCAGACCCTGCACCGGCAGGACCGTAAGAGACTCTCCTTTTCAGTAAATTATATAACCGAGCGGGTTCGTGAGTCCGCGTTCAAAACCTAAAGTACGGCTTCGTTCGACGACTTGCTTTTGCCTGTCGTAATTCACTAAACACGTGAACCTACGGTTTAGAGCCGCATCATTGACGGTGTATTGATCGACGGGCCCGGAGCCCGGCTCCGAGATGACCTCAGCCGTTAGGAGCTTGCCCAAATCGGTCTTCAGAAAAAAACGCGCTTGCAAATATCTTAACGAACTGAGATCTGCGGGCGGCACCAAAAAATTGCTCATCGGATCGCTCGCGATGCCGGCGTAACCCTGACCCCAAGCCATTTCTCCGAGTTTACAAATGTTGTGGAGCGTACATACTCCACCCGTTTTTTTTACGTAACTGATAAACGTGAGCTTATCCTGACCGTGAACGATGTAGAGTTCGTCATGATTGCCGTTTGATATGATTGTTGCGTCATCGGCGTTTACGAGAGCCGCCCGGCAGTGAGGCGGAAAAACGGGTTGACCGTCGAGCGTCCCATCTTCGTTCACGAGAAACGAACTGGTGGACAGCTTGGTCAAATCAACTATTTTGCCGTCGAAAGTGCGCAAACCGAAGAAACGTTCCTTGTGTAAAACAAGCCCCGTTCCGCTCCCGACTTCTGAATATTCGGGGCAGCCCGTCCCACTCCGGTAAGGCATCCACTCTTCAAACGGACACGACTGCAGGGTTGACGGAGTTTCGGCGATGACCGTCGCCGTCGTCGAATCCATATGAGTAAGCACCGGTAAATTGCTTTGGATAGCAAACCGATTTGTGAGCGGTTGACCCACGTTGGGTCCCGTCATCACCAATCGATATTCGGAAAGATTTCGCGTTGAAAGTAAGCCGTTGAAATAAAACCTAAAATCATGCATTTCATAATTCAAACGCAGAATCGAAGTTGCGGGTGAGCACGTGCTTGCATTCTGCGTGATCGTACATGAATTTTCAAATGTCACCCCAAGATCCGCCGCCGGCGCTAAGTTCGATAGATCCGCGTTCGAAAACGCCGTAAATCCCCCAACCGTACTACATCCGTGACCGGCATTGAGGGCACGCGGAAGATCTCTTGCTTCTATGCAACCCCGAACAAAATCGGCGTACCTTAAATTAGTCGCGCGCTGAATAGCGTAGAAAGTTTCGAGCGCCGATTTCAAGTGAGTGCGGTAAAGCTCGCGGTCAATCGATGCGTACGTTGTACGAACACTGTTACTTTGCTGAGACAACATCACGCTGGTCACCACCGCTAGCACGGCGGCGATGATCATTACGATGAGGAGCGCTTGACCGCTTTCTGGATTATTACGGAATGGCCGCTTCAATTGAATCCCATCTTTGTCGGTCTTGAATGCTTTGGGTGTTAAATTTCTCTTCTCGCTCATGCAGATAACGGACTTTAACCGAGGCTAGCTTCTCAAGCTTTATAAGCGAGAACTCCGCGGGCGAAAGATTGGTGTAGGTTTCTCCGGGCAGTAAGGCGCGGTAATTCGCGGGTGTGGTCACCCTTAGCCCCGCGCAGGTTTCCGTTGTTCCTTCGCACGGGGTTTCGGCGCCGACGACGTCATACACTTGCGGGACAGGGCCGCCTCCAAGCGGAGCGGAAAAGGACATGCCCACGCGGGCCTTCAGCACATTTGCGATCTTGAGTTTCTCGTTCGCGCAGGCGAGTCGCTGCCCTTGAACGTCGCATTCGAGAATTGCGAGCCGAATCGGTTCGCTTGCGTTTGCGGCAACAACCCCGACCGATAATATACTGGCGTTGAAAACCCGGGTTGGAAATTGGCCGGTCGCGTTTCTGGCGTTAGGCAGAGCCGCGGCAGAAAAAAAGTTAAGGAGCTGCAACGGATTTACGCGAATGGAATAAAAACGATTCGAGTAATTACCGTCTACGGTAAGGTCCAGATGACGTGAGCATTCCGGGTAAGTTTGCATGACCGGCGAAGAGAAAGTTTTTGTCGCGGCTACGTACGTGAAATTTAAAGGCGCCGGCGCCTGCGTAGATACCCAAAGCGACGCGTAGGGAATATCCGCGAAACTAACGATCGAGCCAGGCGCAAGGTTGACCGTACCTCCGACGCCGGCTGCACCACCACTGGTCACCGCGAAGCCCGCGCCCTGTAGCGCGACCGTGCTCATCGGATCCGCTTGAATGTCAAAAATAACCGTCACCGGAAACGTCGGCAGGGCGCAAACCGCCGTTACGAACGGAGTGCTCTTGTCGTCAAAGTACGAGAACGCAAGTGAGACCTGATCGGGACAAGCCGTGAGGTCCGCGCAGCGGCCGGGGAGCGGCAGAACCATCCGGTAAACTTGTTGGTTCGGATCGCTCGTAAACCCAAAAATTTGAATGTCTGAACGGCCCAGATACTTGATAAGAAAGCTTTCGAAAATTGAAACGTCGTCTAACTCCGAATGGCGTTTGACCGATGATGAAAGACTACCTTGCATCCGGTTTAGAAATTCGACGGCGCCAATCATGATAAGCGAAGAGATCGCGACGGCAATCAGAATTCCCGTGAGCGAATAACCGCGATCGGATATCACAACATCGCCCTTCGAAAACCGAAAATCCGGGATTTATATTTGCCGTCATTGATCCACCAAACATTAATTCGCACGTCGAGCAGTTGGTTCTTAAGAATCTCCTTGCACTCGACCAACTCCGCGCACATTTTTGCCGATGTCGCGGGTACCGTCTCACCTTTCCATCCTAGCGGAATTTTCCATAGGCGGGCGACCGGATACAACGACGGCGTTTGCCGGCCGGCGAGCGCAGCGCCGGAAGCCAGATCGATACATTGAGAGGCCGTCCCCGTAATTTCGTCACGGCACGCGCGAAAAAGCTCGACCGCGGAAGTGTTGTGGACTTGATTGCCTAACTTTGCAACGAAGGAGTTCACCTCCGACCGTTGTTCAAGGCCGAATAGATATTGTGAAATATGAACGACCACCTGCGAACCCACGAGCACGAAGACACTCAGAATCCCCACTGCAACTAACGCTTCGATGATTGAAAAACCATTTTTGGCCCGCATGACGATAGTCTATTTGATTTTTTCAATGTTGCAAGTCACCCGCGCAAGCGCTCCTATCATGCGCACGCACTCCTATAATGGTGAGCCTGCGTAAGCATAGCTATTAGGATTTACGCCGATCTCTCGCGCGTAGTTTTTTAATGATGAGAAGACTCAATGTTTTCTCGCGCTTGTGACCCCGAAAATCGATCTCGAAGGTTATCCTTTTTGTGGTGAACCGGACTTTTTCGCCGGCCTCGGCGCTTATGTAATCTTGAATGAGTTCGGCACCGTCGTCACCGAAGCCGAACAACCTCGCTTCGCCGCCCACTTTAAGAATGCGGATCACTTCTTCGACGATGGCGACCTGTTCGTCGTGCTCGACATTGTTGACCAGAAGGTGACTGAAAACTTTGTCGATAGATCCCGATCGTAATGGGATTTTTTTAGCGTCGCCTTGGATAAGGTGCGCACCGTATTTGCGCACATACTTGCGCATGATCTTGCCCGAGTAATTATCGTCAAAACCGTCGTTGTGATACCAGACATCGAGCCCCCGGGCCGCCACGCCCTGCGCTAAGAAAAAGGGCAGCAACTCGCTTACGCCCTCCCCGATGGTGAGTACCTTTTTATTCCGGTAGGTTTTTTGTACGTCCAGCTCTGTGATCCCGAGATTTCCCATGACGACCTTGAGCGGATGCATAAACTGACCGGTTACGGGAATACCGTTCACGAGAACAAAATCTTCACCGTAAATTTCAAATTCAACCGGAAGATGAAGGAGCTCCGCACACTTTGATTGCGAAGCGAAAGACGGCGTCGTAAGCGCGGTAAAACTTAGGCAAAAGGCCAAGAGCCATACGCGCGATAATTTTAAACCGCTTAGCATGCCGAACCCTGCCGTTGATTGTCACAGCCGGCTACCAAAAATACGAAAAAGGAGCTGATTAACGCCAGCATCGAATAGGGATGAGTCATATTGAATGTATTAAAGAATTGCAGGCCTTATGCCACGGCTCCGTCGAGAAAGCCCGGCGGTCCCCATACCTACAGTCGTACCATCCGGTATTGGCTGCTGACGTGCGAGAAAGAGTTTTCTTTTTCAAAGGTCAGGATCGGGACCAAGTGATCCTCACCGCAGCCAAATTCACCGTCGGCGTAATGCAGTTTGATTAATGCCCAGCTCGGTTCATCGCGAAAGTTATGCGGAACCAATTTCATCCGAAGCATCCGCTGATTCAAAGTAACGAAACTGAAGCCGTCGGCGATCATCTTGTCGTTACGGTCATACCGGCTAAGACGAACCAAACGAAAACCGTTTGAGGTGATGACCGTGATCTTCAAATCGATTTGTTCTTTATTGTCATGCTCTGAAAGTACGTAGCGCCCGGCCATCTTTTGCCAATCGACGGGACACTCTTTCGCCCAAGGAAACGGCCACGGCAGCGGCAAGCCGCTTGGCGGTTCCGTCTCGGCGTGCGCGGTCGTCAAAGCGAAGCTCAATGCCATCAAGATCGCAAACATAAAACTTTTCATTTCCCTATCACTCCTGCTTTACCGTATTCCGCAATCGAATCGTTACTGCTCTATCGAAACTTTGGCATTCCTATTGAGGTAGTACCCATTCTTGGCACGGTAAATATACTTCGGCTTATCGAAGTCCGGTTCGATCAACTGCCGTAAGCGCTTGATCGTCACGTAAATCTTATTGTCGTGTACGGAGGGATCGTACTCTTGCTTCCACACGGCCTTGACGAGAGCTTCTTTGGAATAAACTTCGCCGGGGCTTTTCAAAAACAACTTCAACATGTCGAGCAAGATGAATTGGTTTTTGAAATCAATGCGGCCTTTTTTGCGCTCAACGACCGAGTTCGACGTTTGATCGAAAACGAGATCGAAATTGTTCTCGTTCTTGCCGGCCAAACGTTTATTTAGTTCGTTGATCTTACGGAGCAAAAAGACAAAATTTTGAGGATCGGCCATCTGCTGCGCGAGGCGCATGTATGTCTTGGCTAGATCAACTTCACCCGCTTCGGCGTAGGCGTAGCCCATCGCGAACAGCAGCGAAACGTAGGTGTACATGTTCTTTTGGTTTTTCAAAGCCTCGAAGGCTTTCCAATAAACGTCGAGCGCTTCTTCGTAACGTTTCAATGAAACTAAAATGTAACCGTTCAGAATTTGTGACGACACTTCGAGATCGGGAAGTTTCATGACTTGAAAGAAGACGCGAAGATTATAAATCTCTTTCAACGAATCTTCGGCGCGGCCGAGCGACCAGTAAACCGCGGCTAAACCGTGAATCGCGTAGCACATGTCTTCTTTAGAATCTTCGGCAAGCGCGAGCGCCAAGGCCTTCTCAAGAAATTCGAGAGCCTGCGCGTATTCACCACGGTACGAACAAACCAAGGCGAGCGTGTAGTAGGTCGTGGAATTCAGCTCGATCTTTTCGCGGGTGACGTAATCGTAAAGGCGGTCTTTTACCGACTGCAGAGCTTTTTGATCTTCCATCTCGGCGTACATGCGGAGGCAGAGGGTAAGGCACTTAATAAACTTTTTGTGATTTCGGTCTTTGGCAAAGAGTGCGGCCGCTTCTTCGAGCTTACCGATCGACGCTTGAAAATCGCCGAGTTCGCCCCTGAGCTTACCCATTTCGTAAAGCTCGGTGGCTTTCAAATTGGCGGACGTAACCGCTGCAATTTCCACTTTTGGTCTTCCCCTACCCCTTGTGAATCAACCCCAGACACGGACCTAAATTGCTGTGTAAGATTTTTTAAATCCAAAGGCCGCCTTTCACAAGCGAAACTCGGAAACCCGCTCCCAATGTGCGATTTACACAGTAGAAGAGTCGGGAGGGATACGAGGCTTTCACGCTTAATGCGACGCGGCCTTAGGGGTTGGGATCTTTCAGCATAAGGTAGCGCAGCTTACCGGTCTTTTGCTGGTAGTTCGCGGCAAAGAACGCATAATCGGTTTGCCCGAAATAGATATCGGCGCGGCCTTTACCGTCGATCGCCCCGCCGGTGTCCTGATCCAGCAGGAACCGCGAAAACGGCTGGAACGCGATTTGGCTCGAGTCCTCTTGTTCCATGTCGTAGATTCCCGTGTCCACGGGCCGCTCGGATTCAACGAATGTGATCAGGCCTTTGAATCCGTACAAGCTCGAATCCGTAGCGATCGACCGCCCACCCGTCACCGGCGTCGTGTCTGAGCCGACCGGTGATTTCGAAGTTCGGTCGTAAAAAATGTAGTTCGGGTTGGTCGAGTAAATTTCCTCGTGCCTCTCGGGATTGGCGTTTAGAAATTTTCTCTGCGCGGCGTTTGAGCCGTTGGTGATGTAGCCTTTCTCTTTCATGTATTTAGAAATCCACTGCCAGCGGTGATCGTTACTCGCCCGGTACGAAAGGTAAAAGCTCGAGACCGTGTTGTTCTCTTCCACTTTAACGTAACCACCGCCTTGCACGTGCAATAGGTAGAGGTCGAATAAATTATCCGTGTAACCAAGCTCGAGGCCTTTATTCTTCAGCTTACCTTTAAAGTCGATATCGCCTCGGGTGAAGAACTGCGCCTGCCCGCTCGGCTTCTTATAAATCGGGTATTTGAACCGGGCCGTCGGCCGGCTTCTCGCTTCGATCAAGTGCGTGTGGTACCCGGTGAACAGCGTGTCGTTCTCCTCGCCGAAGCGTGGATCACCCGGCTGAAGGTCCGGCGCGAAGACATCGAAGCGGTTACGGATCTCGGCATTGAGGGATTCGTAACAAAGGGTGATCGGCGTGTTCGTACCGCAAACGTTAAAGCTCTTCACGAGTTGCAGGAACACGATCAACGATTCTTTCGCTAACTTCTGCGGGTACCGGTGCCCGCCCATGTTGATCTTTCCGCTGAGGTCCCGGGTTTGGTAGCGCTTGAGTTGACGCGTGATCGCCAGCTCTAGGTCTCGCATATTGTCGTCGTCGGTGAAAACCGGAATTTCCTGCGCGGCTAACTTCTTTAGCGGAAACGCGTAATCACGCCGGGGCTCAATTTGCGCGAAGGAATTGGACGCGACAAAAATCAATTGCAGTAAAATCATGCTGCCCCTTGTTTTGATTAAGCTAAGTTGTAGTTAAGATTAGTTTAGCAATTGCTCTAGTATTCGAAAGGCCAGGTTCCACCTTGGAACTGGACGAACGGCATATCCGTTGCAAAATTAGGTGGAGATAAAAAAAGCCGGCTTTGCAGCCGGCTCAACTCAACTTCTAAATTTTAAATCGTGATCGGTAATTCGACGTCAGACTAATTCGAAGCCGGACTAATGCGCAGCCTGACCCGTATGTCCCGCGTACTGTGCCTTCACGCCCGAACCGCGTTCGCCGCGGGCCTTGAAGATCTCTTTGGCGTTCTTGACGTCCAAAGCGTTAACCAAAACTTGGTCTACGTGATCGACGAGAACGATTTTGAGATCCTTCATGATTTCTTTCGGAATGTCCTTGAGATCTTTTTCGTTCTCCTTAGGGCAGATGATCGTACGGATTCCGCCGCGGTGGGCGGCCATGGTTTTCTCTTTCAAACCGCCGATGGCCAACGCTCGTCCACGCAAGGTTACCTCACCCGTCATCGCGACCGTGCGCTTAACGGGAATTCTCAGCATCGATGAGACGATCGAAGTGACGATCGCGAGACCGGCCGACGGCCCGTCTTTGGGAATCGCGCCTTCGGGTACGTGAATGTGAACGTCGGTGTCCGCGAAATACTCTTTGTTCAAACCGAACAAAGGACCACGCGAACGTACGTACGACATTGCCGCCGAACATGATTCTTTCATCACGTCGCCGAGCTGACCGGTCACGGTGAACTTACCCTTACCCGGAACAACCGAGACTTCGACGACGAGCATATCGCCGCCGACTTCGGTCCAAGCCATACCGTTGGTCAGGCCGATTTCGTTTTGGCCTTCGATCTTACCGAACTTGTATTTATCGGCGCCCAAGAACTCGTTCACTTTTTTAGGGGTGATTAGGTGCCCGACTGACATCTTCGGTTTTGCGCCCGGTTTGTTCTTATGGTTCGACTTCATCTCGTCGCGCACGATGTCTTTAGCTAATTTACGGAAGACGGTCGCGAGCTTGCGTTCCAAGTTACGGACGCCGGCTTCGCGCGTGTACGAACGAATGACTTCTTTCAAAGCTAAATCGTTGATCGAAACCTTGCGGTCGTTCAATCCGTGATTCTCGATTTGCTTCGGAACCAAGTATTTCTTCGCGATGTTGAACTTCTCAGTCTCGGTATAGCCTTCCAACTGAATGATCTCCATACGATCAAGCAAAGGACGCGGTACCGGGTGCAAGCTGTTCGCGGTCGTGAAGAACAAGATTTGCGATAAATCGTAGTCCACTTCCAAGTAGTGATCTTGGAAAGTGCCGTTTTGTTCCGGATCTAAAACCTCGAGCAAAGCCGCCGAGGGATCGCCGCGAAAATCATTGCTCATTTTGTCGATCTCATCGAGCAGGATCAACGGATTACCCTTGTCGCATTTACGAAGGGCCTGAATGATTTTACCCGGCATAGCGCCGACGTAAGTTTTACGGTGACCGCGGATCTCGGCTTCGTCACGAACGCCGCCCAAAGAGATACGCGAGAACGGACGATTCAGCGAACGTGCCACGGAGCGCGCGAGCGAAGTCTTACCGACGCCGGGAGGACCGACCAAGCAAAGAATCGGACCTTTCAACTTATCGCTCAAAGTCTGAACGGCCAAATGTTCGAGGATACGTTCTTTGACCTTCTCGAGGCCCCAGTGATCTTCGTCCAAGATGCGCTCGGCTTCGATGATGTCGTGCTTCTCTTCCGCGTAATCTCTCCAGGGAAGGTCGAGCATCCAATCGATGTAGTTACGAACAACCGTCGCTTCCGCCGACATGGGCGACATCATTTTTAATTTCTTAATCTCTTTACGAACGCGATCGCCGGCGTCTTTCGACCATTTCTTTTTAGCGGCGCGGTCTTCAAGCTCTTGCAACTCGGCTTGATAATCGTCTTTCTCGCCGAGTTCCTTCTGAATCGCCTGCATTTGCTCGTTCAGGTAGTACTCTTTTTGCGACTTCTCCATCTGCTTTTTGACACGGTTGCGGATCTTCTTCTCGACTTCGAGAATTTCGATTTCGCTTGTCATCAAGTTGAGAAGTTCTTCGAGGCGCGTGCCGGGATCGAAGATTTCCAAAATCTTTTGTTTGTCTTCAAGTTTCAGATTGAGTTGGGCCACGATGATGTCGGCGAGTTCACCGATGTCGTCGATGGTCGAAACGCGCATCAAAATTTCGGGCGGGATGCGTTTGTTCAACTTAACGTAGGTTTCGAAAGTCGATTTAACCGAACGAACTAAAGCCTTTGCTTCCGTCTCATTGGCGATAACTTCGATGATGTCTTCGCACTCGACCATGAAGAAACCGTCGGTTTGCAAAAAATCTTTGATGCGAACACGGCGCTTACCTTCGACCAGAACTTTTACGGTGCCGTCGGGCAAACGCAAAAGCTGAATGATCGTGCCCACCGTGCCGACGGAATAGACGTCTTTGGGTTCGGGGCTGTTGGTTTTTGCGTCACGTTGCGCGGCCAGCACGATGTCCGTTTGCTTGCTCATGGCTTCTTCAAGAGCGTTGATGCTCTTTTCGCGGCCAACGAATAACGGCATCATCATGTGCGGGAAGATAATTAGATCCCGCAGGGGAAGTAAGGGCAATTTTTGACTGCCGGTAGTAACAGACTTTTCGCTCATTCGAATGACTCCTTGGCCATAGATATCACGAGGACCTAAATACAGTGTGAGGCCTGCGAAGGCCTTCGTCAAAGTGGCGTTTCACGATTTTACGAACTTATTTTCGGTGAGCGATTAACCGATTTATTGCCGGACGATTCCGGACTGGACGGAGTGGAATTTCTCCCCGGTTTTCTGGCAAAATATTCTAGATAATCGCGTTGATGCACGACCTGTGCTTGGTCCGTGAGCGAAACCGGTGCTGAAAACTAGACGACGCAGTTAGCTAGTTCTCGTCGTTACGCCCTCGGACACGCAGACTGTAGGAATGTTTTTGCTTATCTTCCTTTTCAGCCTGACCACGATGACGTTTGCGAAAGATAATCCGGATTTCACGAAGGACGCCCGCGGCGTCATGTGGAAAACGCACAAGATTAAAAACGCCGACCCCGCGACCTTCGATGCCGCATGCCCGCAAGAATACCTAGACCACAAAGGCGATGCGTTGTTTTGCGCCGTGGATGCGAAACATATTTTTATCGGCCGCGACAAAAACCCCGAACCCGGCAAAGAAAAGATAGAGATCGAAGACTACGATCGCCTACCCGTGAAGGAACTCGGCAAAAATCATTTCCAGATCGGCAAAACCGTTTTCTTCAAAGACTTCACGCACGAAATGCAAAACGCCGACTTCGCTACCTTCAATGAGCTTGAAGAAGAAAATGAATCGGGCATCGATTCACGCCGACAATGGGCGTCGGATCACCATGCGGTGTATTGCGCGGGCGAAGTCGTCACCGGATTATCGCCGCGTGATCTCGCGTTCTGGCCTTTTCTTTCATGGGATTGCCGCGATTTAGTCTCGACGCAAATCGGTAACACTCTGCCGTCGACCGGCTACATCAAAGACCGCGGCGGCGTGTTCATCTACATGGATTGCAAACTGCATATGCGCTTGCCCGACGCCGACGCCGCGACCTTCACCGTACCCAACATTTTGTTTCCCTCGCGCGCCCGCGACGGCAAAGGTCACTTCTACAACTGCGGCAACATGACGATGAAAAAGAAATGGGCCCGGGCGGAAGAGCCGCCGCCCGCACCTTAATTCACGGGCACGAGCATAAGCGCTTCGATTTCTAGGCCGTTTTCGCGGAAGTCGACGGCGAAATCATTGTCGCCGACATTCAGTTCAATTTGCAAAATACCGCCGGCTTTATTCTTGCCGTAATTCCACGACCATTCCTGCGATTGTGGGACGTGCCAAGGTATAGTGCTATTCCCGGACCGTACGAACGCGCTGTCGGCATTGCCGTCCCGGGCGCGTGTCCGCGCGAAGACCGCGTAGGCACCCTGCTTCTGAACTTTCGCGTTCAATCTAAATGAGGTCTTTGGGTTCATTCGCACGAAAGCTGTTCCCGCTTCGTCAACCCCACGGTCGCCAACCGTGAGACCATCCGCATCTTGCAGCCTTAACAGAGTCCCTTCGATTTTCTCGCCCGTCGCTTTTCCGAAAACGCCGGATCGAATAACCATGCCGGAATCCTCCGCACGCACATCCCACACGCCGGAATCGCGAGCCGAATAAATGTTTGCGGAATCATAGGTCGCACTCAAGAACTTCGGACTTTGCTGCGCCGGAATATTATTGATGACGGAATCTTGGGAACCGTTATCCGTATTTTCGAAGTATATGACTTTATCCGGCCCCGCGAGCCGGCTACCGGTGTTGCGATTCAAGAACACCACCGCGTCGACGTACGTCGCCTCAGTTTTACCCACGAAAGTAATTTGATGTTTGCCTTCAGCTAGCTTGATCCGCGAGCCGGCGTCGGATGCGTTGACGTCGTACCAAAACCACGAACCTTTACGCGCGTTGCCCGTCATCGGGCGCACGACCCCGCCGTCGATCTGCACGTCGAAATTCATCGCTTGATTCAATTTGCGATGGATAAGTCGCAGCTTAACGTCGTACTCACCCGTCTTCGGAATTTGAACGGAGTAGGTCACCTTTGCTTTACCCGCGTTGACGACTTCTATCCCCGCCTGCGGACTATGCGCCGCACGGCCCGGCACGGGCCGCCAGCCATCCGATACGACGGCGTTAGAAAGATCGGCCATCACGTCATCGGGCTCAAGCTGCGAACGCAAGGAAGGCTCGAAGATGACCTTGTTCTTGTCCAAGGTTAGCTCATTGAGATAAGCCATTTCGCTGATGAACTTAGAGAGATTATTTTTGTAGTTCGCCGCGGAGGTTGTCACGACAACGACCGGGGAAAATGGATCGGTCGTAAGGTAAGCATCCGTCAGCGCAACGCTTGAATCTAGAGCGTGGGTTTCTTTATTGTAGTAGTCCTTAAGCGCGAAAGTGCCCCGCACGGGTTTAACCCAAACGTACACGCGTTTATTCGGTGAAGTGAAGACGAGGGCGCCCTCAGCAAGTTGAACCGAAAAGTTTTTGGTGAACGTCATATCAACGTGATTTCTGGTCACGTCCGAACCGTCTTTCGGAGAATTCATACGATCGGCACGAACGTAGTTGTACGTCATGCTTTTGCCGTTCGAGAGCGTGCGAGTGACCGGCCAGGTTTGCTGTTGGCCGCTTGCGGCTACACCAAGGCAGCGATCAAGGCCGTTAACGTATTGCGCGAAATTTTTTTGATAAATGAGCACATTGCGTTTTTGCGCACCGATAACCCGGTCAAAACATTGTCCGTCGCCCGGGCCAAAATTAATGAACGGCGCGGCCCCGTCAGCGCCAACGTCATTCACCGCCAAGGTCATCGAGCGTGATTCAGAAGAGATCGACGCGTACGTAAGCTGCCGGTTAAGCAGCGAACTTCCGAGGACGTAATCCGGAGTCATGTAAGTATAGTGAAATACGGCATCCTGTGGACGAACATCGCGGGTGTCCTTCGCTAAGACACCCGGCACACGCCAATTCACTTCGTAAGATTTTTGCTCGGAAGCTTTCTTCCAAAGCTTGAAGACGGTCGGCGGCGGATAGTAGCTTGTCGTCAAATACATCGGCGCCAGCGATGTGTTTGCAACGGACCGATCGTTCGTGAAAAAGAGTTTGAAAATGTGCCCGGTGCCGTCGTCTTCGGCGAATTCCTGAGCGTGTTTCCGGCTCTTCGCGCCACCGCGAATGCCGTTCGGAATGGTTTCATCCGCGGCCGTCGCCAGAATGAGGTCCGCTAGGTTGGTCGACTGGCGGCGGATGCTTGCGTCTTCGGCAAAGTCGATCAAGTTCAAGATTGCGCTGAAGGTATATTTTGTATACGTCGGCGCTCCGACTTCGATCAGCAAGCCGTACCGAATGCGATCTTCCAGCAGAACTTTCCAGTGCTTGCTCCACCGCTCGTAATTTTCGCTAACGGTTAAGCCGTTCCCGAGTTTGCGGCCGGCGTATGCCGTGGATTTAAGAGCTTGGGCGAGTAACAGGTAAGTCGTTTGTTGCGAGAAGCGGTGGTTCTCGCTATCCATCAGCCACTTGTACGAAGCCCCGCCCGTGCTGCCCACAAACTCCGCGCCTGAGGTATCGTAAGGCATCACGATGGCCATACGGTTCATCATATCGAAAAAGATTGAATTCAATTGTTCTTCACCCTCCGGCGAGAGTATGCGTTTTGAAAATTTAGAGCGGCCCAAGCCGACGAAATACGCACGGGTCATCAACGGAAATTGTAAGTCGGGCGCGATACGGCCCGGGTCTTCCGAAGTTTGTAAGGGAGCCAACGCAATACGAATTTGTTCGATCAATTCTTTTTCGTCGAAAGCTCCGCTCATGGCCGCCTGGGAAATGCTTTGATTTAACGTTCCCCAAAAAGGTTCACTTTTAACTTTTGGAAACGGGCGTGCAGCTTGAAGAGCCAAACGAGAGTTCAGTCCGATAGTAAATTGTAATTCAGGGGAAGCCGGCGCACTCGTCGAGCTGAAATTCTGGAAAGACAGGACGAGGGCGATGCAGGCCATTAGGACGGTGGTACGTTTCATCAAAACCCCCACCTAACTTATCGGAAAAAGCATACTGGTCTAAAGTCTCATGAACCGATTAACTATTGGAGAGTCACCGTATGCCCCGGCGTCTCTTTTTGAGGCGATTAATCCGTGGGACCTTCACTTTTGAAAATCGCGACCGTCTGTGCGACCGGGAAAATGCGCTGGTATTCGACTTCCATTGAATTCGCGAAGGTCATTCGATTGCGGATCATCGGCCAGCCCTTCCCGTCCCCGTCGGGGATAAACGTTACGCCGTCTCGGTCGTCCAACGGGGTGTTATAAACTTTCACCTGCTTCGAACTTAGAGCCCAGGCGCCCTTCTCAAAAACGGCAACGGCGTGCCACGCGAAATTTTCTGCATCGCGGTCGAAAAGCGTGAGCACCGCGGGGAAGATCATCGCCTTGCGGCCTTCCGCTAAGTCGGTGACCTGAACATTTTGGTTGGCGAAGGCATAGATCTGCTCCTTACCCTTGTTCGCTTTCTTGCGCGTCTTGAATAGCTCCGCCGCGAGTTTTCTGGCGGTTTTTGTTTCCTCATGATTGGCTTCGCGTACGACCGGCACGCCTGGTTTTGTCGCGACGGTGCTCACCAATTGAACGTCACCCCAATAGGCCGTCTCCGTCTCGTTCGGAATCAAAAAGCCGGGCTTAAGATGAACGAGGTCCGAACTTCCTTTTGTACACGTGAACTCTTTTTGCGTATCTACGGCCCAAAGCTTTCGTTTCCCGTCGCAGAGTTTGCGAAGTTTGGTCGAGCCCTCTGGATACTCCGAGGCCTGATCCGCGGCTCCTGAATAAGCATTGCTGATCGCAAAAAATTGCGGGACTTCACCATGAGCCATCGACGTGAAAAAGAAGAATAAAAATGTCATACGATAGAGTATGTTGATTCCGTGGCTCAATCGCAAGTGTCGCAATCTTCGTGACCGTTTCCATCTGGACTTCCGATCTAAGCGGAAGATTTTCGCCATGCCGAGGTTTGCGGCCCGAATTCGCGGATGATGATATCCGCGTAATCGCGTTCGTGCCCTTGGCTTTCAAGTTGGTTAACCAAAACGTAATCTCTCACGCTTAGGAAGGCCCGAAAACCAATCACGACGCGCGTGAACGGCCGGTAATCCCAAAACTTAGTTTTGTTTTTCTTCAATTTACTCGCGCCGGTCATAGCTAACGCAATCGTGCCGGTCACCGCGCGAATGAAAGCTTTGTACGTAAACCGGTTCGCGAGCTGAATATGCAAGTGCAGATGATTGCCAACGTTCGCGAGCGTGTGAATTTTCACTCCGTACTTCGCCGCGAAGCGATCGATGATCCCGCGCACTTTCTTACGATGTTTTAAGAATGATTTCTCACCCTTCGCTTGGCTCGAACGCAGAACAACGTGCATGGAATGCTTCACCGCGAGTGGCCGACTGCCTTGACGACCTTTTCGCGTGTTGCGGAAAGTGCCTCCGTAGAAATTCTTTTCGGACTTTAGGAGTTTCAGCTGCTTCATCGTGACCGATGGTATATTGGGTCGTGGAAATTTGCTAGTTTCTATCTTCGAATGGGCTGATTTTGGTGGTGCGTTAGGTTGTCCGTCCTTGAGAAGGCCTTCTTCACGCCGTCCGCGGCGTGAAGACCTAGATTTTGGGGAGATTGATTTTTTAGGGGGAAAGTCGGAGAGATAGGGAGGCTTTTTGGGGTTGGTCGTGCCGTGCGTTTCGCGGCGAGAGCCATTGAGTAGGAACAGTTCATGAAAGGCGGTGGAACGTTGGCGCGCACGTTCTGCTTCGCTCTTCCTTTTCTTCCTTTCCTTTCCTTTCCTTCCCCTCCCCCTTTCCAACTCACTTTTCTTTTTGATGTAAGCCAGTCCGCCCGGATGGCGGAGTGGTCGCACTCTCACGGATGGACGGATCCTGCGCCCTTGCGGTGGGCGCTTCGGAGACCGATCGTAGCGACAAATGAAAAAGGAGACTTGCGTCTCCCTCTTCGTACTTAACTAATTTTTAAATGCAGAGCCGGAGCGAGAATTACGCGCTTTCCATGCCGCCCGTGCCGGAACCGGTCGGGGTGTCTTTTTTGGGTTCTTTTTGGCCCAAAACTAACTGCGGTTTTTCGTGCTTCGTGATCACGTCGGCCGTGATGATGCATTCTTTGACGTTGGGCTTCGAGGGAATCTCGAACATGATGTCGAGCATCGCGCTCTCGATCACACCGCGAAGACCGCGGGCACCGGTATTGCGCTTGATCGCTTCTTGCGCGATCGCCTTCAATGCGGCGTCTTCGAATTTCAACTCGACGTTTTCGTACGAGAACAGTTTCGCGTACTGCTTGGTCAAAGCGTTCTTCGGCTTGATCAAGATCTCGATCAACGCGGCTTCATCCAACGGATCAAGGACGGCGATCGAGGGCAAGCGGCCGATGAATTCAGGAATCAAACCGAAACGAACAAGATCGTCGGGCTCGATTTTCTGAAGGATGTTTTCTTTCGCCTGGAATTTGTCTTCTTTGGTTTTAATGTCTGCCGCGATCCCCATGGATTTGCTGGTCAGACGGCCTTCGATGACTTTATCCAAACCGACGAATGCACCACCGACGATGAACAAGATGTTCGTCGTATCGACTTGAATGAATTCTTGTTGGGGATGTTTGCGGCCGCCTTTGGGGGGCAAGTTCGCAACCGTACCTTCAAGAATTTTCAACAACGCTTGCTGAACGCCCTCGCCGCTCACGTCACGCGTGATCGACGGGTTTTCAGATTTGCGCGAGATCTTATCGATCTCATCGACGTAGATAACGCCCTTTTGACATTTTTCGATGTCGTAGTCAGCGGCCTGAAGCAAGTTCAGAACGACGTTTTCGACGTCTTCACCGACGTAGCCGGCTTCGGTCAACGCGGTCGCATCGGCCATCGCGAAGGGAACGTTCAAAATTTTAGCGATCGTTTGGGCAAGGAGAGTCTTACCTGAACCGGTGGGGCCGATGAGCAAGATGTTGGATTTCGAAATCTCAACGTCTTCTTTCTTGGCGCGTCCGCCTTTCATGAAGTTAATGCGCTTGTAATGATTGTGTACGGCAACCGAAAGCGTCTTCTTCGCTTTTTCTTGGCCGATAACATAATCGTCGAGGAAAGATTTGATGTCGACGGGCTTCGGAACCGACAACTGGACCTTGCTGCTCTCTTCACGCTCACGCTCTTCAGCGATGATGTCGTTACAGAGCTCGATGCATTCGTCACAGATGTAAACGCCGGGGCCGGCGATCAGCTTCTTAACTTCTTTTTGGCTCTTGCCGCAAAATGAGCAGCAAAGAGTTCCGTACGCGTTTTTCTCTTTGTTCATGACTACGCATCCTTCTTGGCGGTTTTGCGTTTTTCCACCACGTGATCCACGATGCCGAATTCTTTCGACTCTTCGGCGGTCATGTATCTATCACGGTCCATGGCGGAAGTAAGGAAGTCGTGTGTCTTACCCGTATGTTTTACATAGATGTCGGTCAGCTTGTGCTTCGTGCGAACCATTTCCTTAGCGTGAATTTCGATATCCGAAATCTGGCCGGAGAGTCCGCCACCACCACCGCCGATCAGCGGTTGATGGATCATCGTTTTCGAGTGGGGCAAGATGTAACGTTTGCCCGCCGTACCCGCGGTTAAGAGCAGCGAGCCCATCGAGGCCGCCATCCCGATGCAGTAGGTGCTTACGTCACACTTTACGAACTGCATGATGTCGTAGATCGCGAGACCGGCCGAAACACTGCCGCCGGGTGAGTTGATGTAAATGTGGATGTCGCGATCGGGATTTTCCATCTCGAGGAAAAACAACTGCGCGATCACGCTGTTGGCGACTTGATCGTCGATCGGCGTACCGAGCAAGATGATGCGCTCTTTCAAAAGACGCGAGTAGATATCGTAGCTGCGCTCACCGCGTGCGGTTTGCTCAATTACGATCGGCACAAGATTCATGTACGTTTTGTCGCTCATTCGGTGGTCTTTCCTTCTCTGGTGCGCATTCCAATTCGGTCTATCTTCCAATATGGAACTTTTCTGAGTTCTGACAAGAACTTCTCGGGTTAAACGTGCTGAAACTAGAGCAAAACCGGGCTATTAAGCGAAGTTGGCTCTAAGGGAAAAGTCTTTCTTCGGGTTATACGCTGTGCTATGACCAGCCTCAAGTCGAGTCCGACACCGTACAGGTAGTGCTGTGCGTAATCTACGAAGGAAAAAATATGAAAGTGTCTCTGAAAAAAGGTACCGCTAGCGGCCTCTCCACCTTGGTCATTTTTGCCGCCAAAGATAAAAATGGTAACGCTTTAACGAGCAAACTTTCGCCCTCGCTTCAAAATTTATTTCAGATGGCCCAAAAAGATGCCTCATTTGTGGGCGCCGCAAAAGAATCCGTATTTTTTCGCGGACAGGATGCGGACGGCTATACCAACGTGTTGTTCGTAGGACTCGGCGCTGCGCCGAACGCCGAGAGCATTCGTGTCGCCGCCTCGGTCGTTTTCAATTCTTTAAAGGGTCACAAAGTAACGACGGCCGCCGTTCTCGGCGATTCGCTGGTCAAACAAATCAAAGATCCCGCGCTGGCCGTTCAAGCCTTGACCGAGGGTTTGGCGCTCACCGATTACGAATACACCGATTTGAAATCGAAACCGTCGGGTAAAACAAAATCCGCGGATCAAGCGCCCGCGGACAAAGTCACAAAAGTGGCCGGCAAAAAAGTCACCGACAAACCGAAGTTAGAAGAAATCGCCGTTCTACTCTCCGCCGCCCCGACCGCGGCGCAAGTAAATGCGGTTAAGCGTGCCGAGATTTTGAGCGAATGCCAAAACTTCGCACGCTGGCTGGGCGACAGCCCCGGTAACTACATGACACCCACCATCCTGGCTGACGAAACGGTCAAAGCCGCCAAAGGCACCGGCCTTAAAGTTACGGTTTGGGATAAAGCACGCATCAAGAAAGAACGTTTCGGCGGTCTGATGGCCGTTAACCAAGGCAGCACCGAAGAGCCCCGCTTCATCGTCATGGAATACAACGGCGCGGGCAAATCCACCCGTCCCGTTTGCTTCGTCGGTAAAGGCCTGACCTTCGACACCGGTGGTATTTCGATCAAACCGTCCGCTTCGATGGAAGAGATGAAATACGACATGTGCGGCGGTGCCGCCGTCATCGCGACGATGCTCGCGCTCGCTAAGTTAAAAGCCAAAGTGAACGTCATCGGCCTCGTGCCGTCGACCGACAACATGCCGGGCCCCGACGCGTTCAAACCGGGCGACGTTTACTTCGCTCGCAACGGTAAATCGGTCGAAGTTTTCAATACCGACGCCGAAGGTCGCTTGATCTTGGGCGACGCTCTTTCGTACGGAGCGGAAATGAAACCCGTCGCGATCTTCGACGCCGCGACTTTAACAGGCGCGATCTTGGTTGCGCTCGGGAACACGCATACCGGTGTCTTTACCCGCGATGCGAAACTAATGCGCCGTATTCAAGACGCCGCCGAAGTTGCGGGCGAACTCGTTTGGCCGATGCCGCTCACCGACTTTCACGTTGATGACATGAAGGGCACCCACGCCGATCTTTGCAATATTTCGGGCGGACGTAATGCCGGCAGCTCAACGGCCGCGGCGTTCCTCGAAGAAATGGTCGGGCGTGATGTTCCGTTTGCGCATTTCGATATCGCCGGCACGGCGTGGAGCGTGAACGGCCGCTTCCCCTACTGCCCGAAAAAAGGCGCGTCGGGAATCATCATTCGCACGTTCGTCGAGTTGGCCGAATCATTCTAGATTTGCTTTTAGAAAAAGGGCTCGCTCTATTTCCAGTCGAAAGACAGGAGCTTGCCCGTTCCGGTGTTTTCGCGCATTTTGTCGGCGTCGATCGTTAACGATTCCTCGCCGTCGTCTTCGCGAAAAAAACGAACTTTAGATAAAACCCATCCCGTCGGCCATTCGCCGGGGATATGATTGAACCGGACCATTACCGGATGATCCCCGAAGATTTGCATTTCTTGGTCTTTGGCTTCGGCCGCGACGATATCTTGCATAGGAATGTAGATCGTCTCGAGCTCGCTTAAATTTCCGCCGGAACCGCACTTCGACTCGACGGTCATCATGGGCTGGTGTCCCGATTCGGATATACCCGTGCCGGTGAAGCTCAATTCCACGCGATCAAACAAACCCGGACGGCCCTCGACCGAACATGCGAACTCGTTGCGTTCACTCGACTTCATGAGCGGGTGACCAAGGGTTAGCGCCATCTGCCCCTGCTGCTTGATGATCTTAGCGCCTTCGAGCATCTGACGGTGAACCGAGCTGAACAAGGCTTTGCGGTCGATGGCCGAATAGTCACGCATTGAGCGGACGGCCGCGGGCGACCGGCGTTCACCTAAGTAAACGAAAACGGCGCCGTTCCACGAATCAACCATAACGGTTGAGCCGAGAAGCAAGCATAAACAAAATCCGATGGGACCTAACGCCTTACGCATATACTGTAATATCGGCCTTACTCCCTTCGCGATTGAGGTTCAGGGCTAAAACCCGGAACAAAGTCGGTGCTTTCGCGTCCCAAATTGAGACGGGCTATTGTCTCAAGCCGGGACTAGACCGTACACTAAACAACATGCACGCTATTCTTAAAACGCCGGAACAAAAATTTGTGTTAATTGCGGGAGTATTCCTCGCGCTGACCGTAGGACTCTTCATGTTCAACGGTGAGGACTCGTTTCAGTCTACAACATTCGTCGACGCCATCCCGCCCGAAGAATTTTTGACCACGGCCGCGGACGCCGATGCGGTGACCGACCGTAAACCGTCGAACGCGCCTTTGAACGCCCGTGAGATCGTGAAGAGCGGAAAGACGTACGATGAACTGAACCGTCAAGAACGCCGGACGCTCTACAACGCGGTTATGTATTTCTGTAACGAGGAAACGAACGAAAAGACCTGTAAGGAATACGTCGGGTACTGCGGAAAGAGCTGTCAGCTCTTAGTGCAGGAAGTTTCGCTTAACCGGTAATTCTTGAACTCGACTTCGAGCTCTTGCGCTTCGCGCGCGACGGAGAGAAACGCCAGACGCGCGACCCAACCGTAAGAGTTCTCCATCGGACAGCCCTCAATTTTCAAATCTAAATCCGAAATGCAAAGGCGTTGGTAAACGGCGCCCGGAGAATTGAGTGAATCGTCATCGCCTTTATCCCCGTGCGCACGCAAGAACCCGCCCGCGAGTTGGCAGCCGATCATGTAGATAACGGGTTCGGCCGTTTGCCCCGCTTCGGCGTGGACGATGGTGGGTACGCCCTCTTGAATAATGACTTCGGTGATTTCGCGGCCGCCCTTTGCGGCTTTCATTTTCTTGCGTGATTTGTTGTTCCAGCCGCGAATCTCGGCCGGGTCTTTCACCGCGATGACGCCGAGGCCGTAAGTGCCGGCGTTGTTCTTCACGAACAGCGAGGGTTCGCGGTCGATGCCTTGTTCTTTGTATTTGGCTTTCAAGCGATCGAACATTTTTTGCGCTTTGTCGGCAAGCGCGTCGCGGCTGCTTTCGTCGTCGGGTTCAAAACCGGCGAAGACGTCGGTTTCGACCTGCAAGGTCCAAGGATCGATTTCAATTTGCGCGGCAAACTCTTGCACGAGTTCGTTGTACACGCGGAAAAATCGGTCTTTACGCCGGCGATACCAACCCAGCTCGCGAGGTGGATTCATCGGTGTGATGAGATCCTTCGACCACTCTTCGTACTCGAGACTAAAATCGTTGTTCGAAATAATAAGATCGGGCTTGAAACCTTCGATGTCGACGCCGTTGCCGCTGCGCTTTGCCGAGTAAACGGTCGCGGTCTTCCCGCTGGCGGAAGGCACTTGCAGCGGCTTATCCATCACTTTTGGAATGGCCAAACGAACTTCGCGGCCCGCGCCCTCGAGCAAAGTTTGTAACGCTAAGACGTTGTCCCAGTAATAGGGGTTCGCCGTATGTTCTTCGGTCAAAAGCAGGATCTTTTTCGTGTCTTTGGAATAGTGGCTATCTAAAAAGTCACGGGCGATGTCGACGCTGTTTTCGCGGTCGATCAAGCAAACGTTGTTGAATCCCGCAGGAAAGATGTTGGCGTCGACCGGACCGATCTTGAAGCCGGCGTCGCGAATATCGAAACTCGAATAAATCGGGAAAGGAAGGCCCCTGCCCTTTTCGGAAAACCAATTTTGGATTTTGTCGCGGTTATCTAGTATTTTACGATGCAGGATTTCATGATTCATTGCCAAGAAGCGTAAGTCCCGGCTTTAGTAAAGTCAACGCGACGGCCATCCCAAAACAGAACGCTATTGGGCTACATTTCGAGCGCCGATATTCCGAAAAGAGTGCATGAATCCACGCCGCTTCGGATACATTTTGCTCGCGCTGTTTCCCATGTTCGTCTTTATGAACTGCTCCTCCACGAAGACCGAACCCCGAACGTCGACCAACACGAGCGGTGAGTCGCTCAAATATTTTCAAGAAACCAGCGTCGTCGAACTCGAAGTCCATTACGAAGCCGGGGCCGAACCCTTCGTCGGCAATACCCTACAGGGCCGCCCGTACTGGGGCGTGCTGCAAGAAAACCTCGCCGCGATTTTTCAATACCGGAGCGCACCGCCTACCCTCAACGTTCCAAAAACATTAGCCGAGATGCATGACATGGGTGTTTTCGGGCGAACCGAGTGGACCTCCGCGGATATTCTCGCGTTGCACGCTTACGCGAAGTTAGGTGAACCCGCCGGCGGCGCGGCCCGCTTCTATATTTATTTTGTTAAAGGTAATTACGCCGATGCCGGCGGTAAACAAACGGGCGTGATCGGCGTAAGTATCGGTGGCACTCCAGTGATCGCGATTTTTAAAGAGGTTATTCAAACCAACGTAGCGAACCCGAACGGCCCGGCCGCAAAATTTATTGAGCAATCTACGCTCGTGCACGAGATGGGACACGCGCTCGGCTTCGTAGACTCCGGCGTGCCGATGGCTTCGAATCATCTCGACGCCGCTCACCCCGGGCACACCACCAATACGAATTGCGTGATGTACTGGTTGAACGAAGGCGTTACGGACCTCCAAGCTTTTATCCAACAATTTTTAGTTTCAAACTCGGTTGTGATGTGGGGTCCGGAAGTTTTAAAAGACGCCCAGGCGCTAAGCCGCTGAACAATCAGCCTAGCGGCGCTTTTTCTGCGCGGCGGGCTTAGCGGGAGTGACCAAACGCCCGTCGCGGCGTAAGCCTTCACGCTTCTGCGCTTCGGGCGTAAGTTTATTCGTTTCGCCGACCTTCGCGGTTTCAATATTTAAACGGCTTTCGGTGGCGTCCACCTTCGCGAAAATCGCACCCGCGGCTGCGTTCTCATTCGGCATTTTAATTTGCTTGAGCTCACGCGTGACTTGCAGCGCCTGTGTGTAGAAAGCGCTCTGTTTTTCGGGCTCGCTAAATTTGTATTTCCAAATATTATCATAGGCGAGCTCAAGATCCGCGGCCGCCCGGCCCGACCAGATCGGATGACCACTTTCGACGGCCTGTAACAGATACGGCTGCTGCATGCTTAAACTTTGCAGAAACGCGACCGGATCACCCTCGGCCCGGCGTTGCCCGGGATTCAATTGACCCATTAGGAAGACCGATTGCGCGAAAATGTCGGCCTGTTGCCGGCCACTTTCCGCGCTGACGATTTTCTTTAAGCCGGCGTTGGCTTGCGCAAAATACTCGAGCGCCTTTTTGCGATTACCGATACGTGCGTAGCCGGCGGCGAGTCGCGCGGGAATTTCGGCCTGGCGAGTGGTAAAAGGCAGATCGCGGCCGCGCTTGCGCGCATCGAGCAAAGCCGTAACCGCCTTCACATCTTGACCAAGGCATTCGTACATCAAACTTAAGCGGAAGAACGCGAGGCTTTCGACTCGCCCGAATTTACCGGCCGATCCGCGCGTAACTTCGCGGTAACGATCGGCGGCTTTACTGCAATTGCCCAGGCCTTCGTAGGCGGCGCCCGAGTTGAACGATGTGATGAGATCATGCTCGGCCGCAGGCTTAGCGACCAGGAGACGATCAAAGATACGGGCGGCTTCGCCGTACTGCTCATTCTCTAAAGCTTTTACGCCTTGTTCAAACTGCGGCAGGCCCGGCGGCCGTGGGATTTCGGGCGCGACCGGCTCTTGCGTAGGCTTCGCCGCGCACGCGCCGAGGGAAACGATCAACGAGGTAAGCAAGGAGGCGATCACGGAAGTGGCCAGCGGCGTTCTGATCACGGCAAGCTTTTCCATTTTTCTTCAATCGTCTTGGCCACGTTTTTCAAATCTTCGAGTCCTTGAACGTTGTTCTTAAAATCGGGTAATTTCAAAACCGGAACGGTCTTGCCGATTTGGCCGGCGAACTTGTCGTAGGCCTCTTGTCTTCTAGCGAAAAATCCCGAGAAACGCTCATAAAAAACTTTTAATTCTTTGAAGTCGGGATCCTTCTCCCACTCGGGCAACCAGCGGCTTTCGGTGGTCGACCATTCGGGGAACCAGCGGTTAACGATGACGCCGCGTAAGAATAGTTTTTCGTCCGTCAGATCTTGTTGGAACTCTAAAGCTTCTTTGAGTTTAGTTTCGTCGAATCCGGTCACGAGCACGAAGCCCGTATTCTTGTCGTGCATAAGGTCTGAGGTCTGTTTCGAGACCAGCGCGATTTTTTCTTTCAAAAATGAAATGTGCCCGAAGAAATCTTTAAGCTCGGCGATGAACACGCTACCGGTAACTTTTTCGAGCGCGCCGGTCACGAGGCTAGTGCCACGATGGAAAGTGCGCTTGATCCAGCCTTCTTCACCGGCGGGTTTTGCAAACCAGCCGATAACCGAATCTTGAAAAAGTGCGTATATACGCTCGGGCGCTTTTAGAAAATCAACCGCGTTCTGCGTGGGCGGCGTATCTAAGATGATGAGATCGTAACGATTCGACTGCGCGATGCTGAGCAATTTTACCAACGAAGTGAATTCTTGGCTGCCGTTCAAGTTACCGACGAGCTGCTGGTACAAACGATTTTCGAATAAGCCTTTGGCGACGACGTTATCGACCGCGCCCAAAACAAAATTATCGAACTCCATTCGCGGATCGATCATCTCGGCCGAAAGATTCGGAATACCCGGGACCTGTACCTCGCCACCGGACTTGGTTTGGATGCCCAACGCTTGCGCCAGCCGGTGCGCGGGATCGATGGTCAGCACGAGCGTTTTGATTCCGTTTTGCGCGGCCAGAACGCCGAGACTAGCCGACATCGAAGTCTTGCCGACCCCGCCGGTGCCCGCGCAGATTATGATCTTATGTTTTTTGAGAAGTTCAATCATACGAATCCCTGGCCCACCAGGGCGGACAGCGAACGGATTTTTTCTTCGGCGTTGTCGGCGAATAACCACGGTAAAACTTTGAGCGGCAGCCCGGTGCTTTCCGCGGAAGCGCGCAATGTGGATTGACGGGCGAGCAACGTGGCCAGGTAATCGGCGAAATCGTGGCCCTTGAATTTCTCAATCTGCTTTTGATCCAAGGGACAATCCAGCCACCGGTTCAACACCAACGTCGCCTTCTGACCCAATTCTTTTTCGATATCGCGTGATAGCTCCAGACCTTCGGTTACGGGCAATTCTTCGGGAATCATGGTGACGTAAATCTTGGTCAACGCGGGATCTCTGAGTACGCGTACGATGGCGCGGGATTGTTCGCCCATCGGCCCGAACGGAATGGCCTCGGCCAAACCGACCGGAGCGCGCCACAAGGCCCGGAAGTGTCCCGTAGCGTAGGCATCGACGACGATCTCATCGCAAGGAAGCGTAGGCCCGATGTGCCTGGGGCCGCTCGTGATCTTGCCGGTCAACGCGAGTTCTTTAAGCGCGGGGGCGGCCTGAACCAATGCCCGCATCACTTTGTTGTCGAAGAACAGCTTCACCATCCGCTCGATCTTCAGCAAATGCAGAAGGTACTCGCGCAGGACGACTTCGCCCTGCCAGCGCTCAAGCGTTAAGTTTTTACCCGCGGGCAACTCGCCGCTAAAGACGTGACGGAAATAACTACGCTCGCCTAATTCGACGAGTAGCGTACGCTTACCCTTGGCCGCGAGCGACCACGCGAGACTGGCCGCCACCGTGGATTTCCCGACGCCGCCCTTTCCGGTCACCAGGTGGATCATGCCGCACCTAGTTTAAGCCCGTGGGCCACTTTTGCTGTTGGCAAAGCGCAGCATATTAAGTAAACCCATCGCTTTGACGAAGGAGTATTCATGAAATCGACGGTTGAGAAACTGGATGGTTTGTCGCGCAAAATCAACGTTGAAGTCCCGGCGGAAAAGGTTCAAAAAGCCTTCGAGCGAGTCTACAAGGCCCTCCAAAAAAAGGCCAATATAAAGGGCTTTCGCCAGGGTAAAGCACCCATCGCCACGATCAAGTCGATGTACGGTGATCAAGTAAAGGGCGACGTAGTGAACGAACTCGTCAACGAGAGCTACCCCGAGGCGCTCGAGCAACACAAAGTCGATCCCGTCGGCTACCCCAAAATTTCTTTCGACCAAGTGGATGAGAGCAAAGGCTTTAACTTTTCGGCCGAATTCGAAGTTCGCCCCGAAGTGGAGCTAAAGAAATACGAAGGCCTCCCCGTCGTGCGTGAAAAACTCGTCATTCCCGACGATCGCATCTCAAGCGTGTTAGAAAACATCCGCACCGGCCAAGCCGAAACGGTAACGATCTTTGAAGATCGCGCGCTTTCCGAAGGCGACGTCGCGGTTCTCGATTTCGTCGGAATCGTTAACGGTGAGCCCCTGCCCAACGGTTCGGCCACCGGCCACGAACTCGAAATCGGCGCGAAACAATTCATCGAAGGTTTTGAAGAAGGTCTCACCGGCATGAAGATCGGCCAAGAACGCTCGTTGAATCTTCGCTTCCCCGAAGGTTACCACGAAGCGGCGTTGAGCAACGCGCCCGTGCAGTTCGACGTGAAATTGACCGGCATCAAAAAGAAAACTTTGCCCGAGCTGAACGACGCTTTGGCCGCGAAAGTCGGCGATTTCAAAACGTTGGATGATTTGAAAGAGCGCATCCGCAAAGACATCGAAGAAAGCGAAAATAAGCGCATCGAAGAAGACGTCAAAAACCGTCTGGTAAAATCTTTGGTCGAAGCGAATCCGGTCGAAGCTCCCCGCTCGTTAGTTTCGCAGCAAAAAGAAGCTTTGATCGAAGACTTCAAAGGCAAATTGAAACAACAAGGTTTGTCCGACAAAGAATTCGACGATTACAAATCGAAATGGGATCAAGACTTCGAAGCTTCGGCGACCTTCATGGTGAAGTCGACTTTCTTGCTCGATGCCTTGGCCGATAAGCTGAACCTGCGCGCGCAACCCGAAGAACTTGAAACCAAGATCGTCGAGTACGGCAAACAGACCGGCATCGAGATGGCTCGTCTAAAAGAATTCTACGACAAGCCCGAGCGCCGTTCGCGCCTCGCGTTCCAAGTCACCGAAGAGAAAGTGGTCAATTACCTGATCGGTAAAGCCTCGGTCACCGAAGTGAACAAAGAGCAGCTACCCCCCGAAAACGAGGGCGGCATCTAAGTGCGCGCCCTTCTGCTCGCCGGTTTATTCCTCCTGAGCGCGTGTTCAACGACGATCGTCGTCCGTGATTTTACGGCCGGCGACGGCGATTACTCCGCGCTCAAAGGTAAACGCGTTGCGATCGTCAATGATCGCTCGAGCATCCCCGAATCGCATGAAAATTGGTCCGACGGTCACAAATTCGTGATTCGCGAAATCAATTCCGGAGTTACCGAGGCGCTCGCGCGTCGGCTAACTTCCTCCGCCAAAGAGATTCGTGTGATTACGCCCGACGCTTACGGCGCTGATAAGTCCAAATACGACGTCGCTCTTTACCCGAAGGTGAACGTTCGCGTCGTTAACGATTTTTGGACCAAAGGTTGTTTGGTAAAGTTTGAGCTGAAGCTCGTAACCGGCGGCAAAGTCCTCGCTACCGAATCGCAAGAATTCAAGAAAAGCTTCTTCAGTACTCCGCAGGCCCAATCGGCCTGCCGTTCTGCTTTCTCGTCGGTCCTTGGATTAGTCACCGACCGCACGATGTTGAAAGCGCGCGCGAATTAAATTATTGCGCCTTTTCGTCGCTTTCGCCTTCCGGCATTAAAGACGCGGGCGGCTCACTTTTTTTCGCGTCGATTTTTTTGGGAGCCATCTTAATCGGTGCGGCCTTGGCCGCGCCCGGTTTAGCCGGTTTCTTCGCCGCGGGGGCCTTCGCCGGTTTTTCCGAAGGTTTGTTCAGTTCTGGTTTTTGATCTTCCTTCTTCTCTTCCGGGATTGGCGTGTTGACCGGCGTTCCCGCCGGGACTTCGCCGGCAGCTGCCGTCGGTGTGTCGGCCGCACGTTTCTGATCTTCGATGACGACCCAAGCTTTCAGATAATTGTAAGCCTGCTGGATTTGGAAATCGTCTTTCAGCATTTTGTCGCGCATCGAAAATTCTTTTTCGGGTTTCGCGTCCGACTCGGTCCACCAGTACTGAATCTTCTTGGCGTCGCGCTTAGGCTTCTTCGCGCCTTTGCCGCCGGCCGCGGGCGTCGCCGCCGCGGGACCGTTGTCGTCGACGTTCTGCTCTTCACTCTCGCCGACCAAGTGGCCGCGGATATCTTTTTCGCGGCGAACGCCGTCGTGTTTCACGCGCGCTTGCTCGAGCGTTTCGGCCGTAAAGTCTTCAAGTTCGATGTCGGGTACGATTCCGTAGGCCTGGATGCTCTTCCCGCTCGGCGTATAGTAACGACCGACCGTTAGTTTTAAACCGCTGCCGTCGCCGAGTTTGACGACAGACTGCACGGAGCCTTTACCGAAGGTGCGCTGACCCATGATGAGTGCGCGCTTGTTGTCTTGCAACGCGCCCGCAAGAATTTCGGAAGCGCTCGCCGAGTACTGATCGACTAAAATGATGACCGGGAAATTCTTGAAGCCGTTGGCCTTCTTCGCGTAAACGACTTCTTTTTCTTTTTGGTTACGGCCCATCGTGCTGACAATCGTGCCCTGCTCTAAGAACAAATCGCTGATCTGGATCGCTTGGTCGAGCAAGCCGCCCGGATTGCGGCGAAGATCGACGATCAGACCTTTGGTGTCTTTGAACTTCTTCTCGTGCGCTTTGATCGCGCGTTCCATGTCTTGCGCCGAATTTTCGATAAAGCTCGTCAAGCGGATGTAAGCATAGCCGTCTTGCATGTCGACGTACTTCACCGACTTGATTTTAACGGTGCCGCGTTCGATTACGAACTCTTTGGTTTTGTCGAAGCCGTCGCGGAAGATTCCCATTTTGATCTTCGCGCCTTTTTTGCCCTTCATCTTCTGGGCGGCTTCGACTAACGAGTAACCTTTAGTCGAAACGCCGTCGATCTCGACGATCTTATCGCCCGCTTTGATGCCGGCTTTCCACGCGGGCGTGTCTTCGATCGGTGAAATGACGGTCAATACGCCGTTCTGTACCGTAATCTCGATGCCGATACCGCCGAACTCGCCGGACGTTTCCGTTTCGAATTCTTTGTAGATTTCGGGAGGTAAGAAGTTGGTGTGCGGATCAAGCTCGCGGAGCATCCCTTTGATCCCGCCGTAGATCAACTTCTTGGTGTCGACCTCTTCGACGTAGTATTGCTGAACGAGATTCAGCACTTTCGCGAACAATTGCAATTCTTGGTAACGTTCTTCGGCGGCGGCGCGGAGGGTTTGGGACGACAAGCCGACGATTACACTTACGAACGCGAAGGCTAAGACTAATGTCCAGCGGTTCCAGAGACGACGTCCCATGATTGCTCCTGCTCTTTACGATGATCTTTATCTTGCTGCACTGACTTCATTAAAGAATCCTTGATCCAAGAACGGGGGTCAACGGCATCCGTGAAATGCCGGATCTCGAAGTAAAGTCCTGGTCCAAAGAGCGGCGACAACCCGCCGGAAACCGCGACCACATCGCCTTCGCGGACTTTGCTCCCCTGCTTCACCATAGTTCGCGAAGCGAATGCGTAAACCGAATAATAATTGTCACCGTGATCAATGATTACGGTCTTGCCGTAACCGGGCAAATCGCCCGCGAGCGCCACCGTGCCTTCGAAGATTGCGTTCACGTTCATGCCCGCACCGGCGGCGTAGAACAATCCTTTATGCATGAGACGAAATCGAAACTGCGAATCGACGTACGTTCCGTATTCACGCGCGAGCGCCGCTTCGACCGGCGCTTTCAACGATCCTTTACGTTCGAAAAACGCGTAGGACAATTCACCCGCTTCATCCCCGGCGCGCAAGTCTTTGAGTTCGGTCAGCTTTGAATCTTTAATCTTACGTAACTCATTCACCGCCCGGGATTTTTGCCGCATCTCCGCCGTTAGCATTGTCTCTTGCGAGAGAACATTCTTTTGCATTTGCGATAGGCCAGCGACGAGCCCCTTGAGCTGATTCTTTTTGTTTTTAAGCTCCACGAGCTGCGCGACGTAACCTTTGATTTGCTTGTGGTCCGCATCGATCATTCGCTTTAGGAATCTGTGATTACGCTCTAACTCAACCGGTGATTTGGCGCTGAAGAGCCAGTGGAAGTTATCGCGGTTACGATCCTGATAAAGGTGCCGCAAACGTTTGTTCAGCATGCCTTTGTGGTTTTCGCTCTTCGCGTCCAATTCTTGGAGCTCTTGCGCGGCGATGCGGACTTTTGATTCACGCTCGAGCATCTTGTCGTTTAACGACGCACGTTTCTTCGCGATCTGCTTGATGCGCTTGTTAATCGTAAATAAGCTGCTTAAGCTTTCGCGTTGTTTACGCTCGGCCTCGCTAATCGTGGCGCGGGTGCTATTGATTTGCTCCTCGGCCGTAACGGTTACGGCGACCGGCTCCGTCGCCGGCGCGGGTAACTCTTCAGCGATCGCAATTTGAAAAAATAGAAGAATGAAAAACATTAGCCGGCCGCCGCCGACCAGCCGGTGTTCAGTTTGCGCACGCAATTCCAAGCGCCTAAGGCGCCGAAGCCCACGCCCGAAGCTAAATTCATCACGATGTACCACGGCTGCAGCGGCGAAATTTGCTTCAGCGCCAACCAAAAATTCCACTTATCCGACAACCACGCGAGAAGCAGTGAATGCACACCGTAGCTAACCAGAAGCGATAGTACCGAGGCCGTAAGGCCCAACACCAGACCTTCGATCAAGAAAGGAATTCGGATGAAACGTGAAGTGGCACCGACCAATTCCATCACTTCAATCTCTTCACGCCGCTGTAGAAAACTTAAACGAATGCAATTGCTGACGATGAGCAAACCCACGCTCAAGCTTAAGATCCAGATACCGGCGATCATCCCGCGCGCGCTACCGATGAACTTCGAGAAATTTTCGACCCAGCCTTGACCGTAAAAAACTTCGTCGACGATTTCGAGCGAGCGGAACTTCTCGCCCCACCCTTGTAATGAAGCAAGCCGCTCCTGCATGGGAATGCGTTCGCTTAAGCGTAGTTCGAAACTGGCCGGGATCGGCGAACTCCACTTCGGGTCTTTTAATAGATCGGACGAATCGGGACCAAGCGCGGCCAAGAATCGTTTCGTCGCTTCATTCTTTGAGGTGAATTCGATCTGGTCGAAGTCCCCACTTTTTTCGATTCGCCCGCGTAGACGTTCGAGATTTTCGGGCGAGATGCCTTCTTTCACGTAAACGATCATCTCCATGCCCCGGCCCCACGAGTCCACCATTTCGTTGAAGGTCGAGAAGCCTAAAAACACGAAATTGAGAATGACGAGTACGATCGTCATCACAGATATCGATGCGAATTGCAGCGGCCAGTGTTTAGCGTAAGCGCGAAAGATATGTTGCCGTAAAAGATTACCGTTCACGCGTTCTCCACTTGGCCGTCGGTGATATGAATCGTGCGAAACGGTTTGCGCTTAATCAATTCGGTATCGTGGGTCGCGACGAAAACGGTCGTGCCCTGCGCGTTGACCGCTTCGAGCAAACGAAATATTTCCGCGCTCATTTCTTGATCTAAGTTCCCCGTCGGTTCATCCGCGACGAGTACGCCGGGGTGATGAATCAAAGCCCGCGCGATGGCAACGCGTTGCTGCTCACCGCCCGAAATTTCATCCGGGAATGATTTCATACGGAAAGCTAATCCAACTTGTTCCAGAATCTCGCGAACGCGGCGATCGATGTACGATCCCCGATCGCCCCTGACGAGCAACGGCATCGCTACGTTTTCAAAAACCGTGCGGTCCTTCAATAATCTGAAATCCTGGTAGATGACGCCGATTCTACGCCGGAAAAACGGAATTTCGTTCGGTTTGAGCGAAGCCACTTCCGTACCGAGTACGTTCACCGCCCCGGATGAAGGTTTGTCGAACGCCGAAATCAGGCGGAATAAAGTTGTCTTGCCCGCACCGCTTGGGCCGGTGAGAAAAACAAATTCACCCTTACCGATTTCGAACGAGACGTTACGAAGACCTTGGTAGCCGTTGGCGAATACCTTGTAAGCATGTGCGAATGAGATCATTCATTTAGTTTATGCGCGCTTAGAGAAGTTTGCCAGAAAGCAGCAGGTCCAGAATTTGTTGGTGCTGGATCTTCATCGCGAGACGTATGGCTTTGCTTTCGGTGGTCGGGCCGTTGGGTAGGACTTCTTCGTAGCCGGTCTTGATGGATTTTACTACGGCACCGTTTTGAAATACCCGGCTCACCAAAAATGGATTCGTCAGACCCCAGTCTTCCGTCTGCACGTGGTACTGAGTGCCTAGCCATGCAACGTCTGAATTAAATCCCTTTTCCACTCGTCTCCGCCTTTTGAAAGCCAACTATATCACCGTGATTGTAGGTTGGAATTCTCAATTTGAGACACCCTTTTTTTTCGACTCGGCGTACTTAAATTCGCCGCTATTGCTCAACAATTGATCATACTTAAGTCCTCAAACTTAGGCCTTGTCCTGCCGATGAGCACTACATGCTTCGCGCTCATGTATACCTCATCATAAGTTTGTTCCTGCTGGGCGCTTGCGCAAAGAAGGAAACCTCAAACACCGCTACGAACGGCCGGATTTCCCCGACCTACGCCGGTCCCGCCGAAGCCGCTTACTGCGCGGCCACGGTTCCTTACGGCGGCTCGACCATCACGGTGTCGGGAACGGCCCAGTACGTTCGGCGTGAAACGTACAACCAACCGAGTGCAATGCCGAGCTTCACGGGTCTGGGTTCGGCCTCGACCTCTCATCCCGATCTACCCGCGGGCGCCTATCCCATTCGCGCGGCCGAAGTGCGCGTAACCGATGCCGCCGGCAACGTTGTTCAGTGTGCGCAAACGGATCCCGTCTCGGGCGCTTTCTCGTTTACGGTTCCGGCCGGAAACATCACTTACAAGATCGCGATCAATTCCCGTTCGGCGCAATTCAACGGCGGGGCCATCTATATGAATGCCTCGGTCTTGAATAAACCCGAAGCGAATCAGTTCTACTCGTTAGTCACCACGATCAGCGCGGGCGGCGGCAACGTTGCAACCGGCGTTTTACAAGCCACGGCTTTGACCAGCGGACCGATGCTCGGCGCGGCCTTCAATATTCTGGATATGTTTTTCAACGCGAACGCATTCTTGCGCAATAAGGTTGGAACCTGCGGCGCGACCTTCCCCGGCTGCACCAGCGTAACAACTTCGGCTCCCGTACCGAAAGTTTCCGCGTACTGGGAAAAAGGTTTCAATCCTAACGATTATTTCGGATCGACTTCGGGTTTGAGTTTCTACCTGCCTGATTATTCCCGCCTGTTCATCTTAGGGGGAATCAGCGGCGAAATCGATGACGCCGATACCGATCACTTCGACAACTCCGTCATCTTGCACGAGTACGGTCACTTCCTCGAAGACTCAATGTTCTTTTCGGATTCACCGGGTGGCTCGCATAACGGAAACAAAGTCATCGATCCGCGTCTCGCGTGGTCGGAAGGCTGGGGTAACTTTATCCAAGCCGCGATTTTATCCGACACGAGCATTTTCACGACGCCTCCGATGGCCGGCACGCCCCGTTACTTCGATTCATCGGGCAACGTCGACGGCACGCCGGACTTGTTCTTTGCCGTGAATCTCGAAGACATGACCGGTACCGACTTGGTGACCGGCGGCCAGGGCGAAGGAAACTTCCGTGAATTCTCGGTTTCGCGCATGTTGATCGACGCGGTTGACGGAACCGGGGCCGAGGCGACCGGTTCGGCTTACATCGATAATATCTCGGGAGCTTTCAACCAGATTTGGGCGGGTTTAACCAAGACCACGGGTAAAGCTTTTCGCCAACCGGCTTTAGCTTTCCGGAATATCGGGGACCTTCATCTAGCGCAGCAAGCGCTCGGTACCACATCATGGTCCGCGATCCGCGCCGGCAACTATCACGACGGCAATACTTCGGAGTACGGAGAATACGTAACGACGGCCGGTTCGTGCGCGATCGTTTCGCCTGGTTATAACTACGAGATTGATCCCACGGTCGCGGCGACCAACTACGCTAACTCTAATTTATTTTTAGACAATGATTTTTACCACCTCAAAATCGCAACCGCCGGAACCTACACCATATCTTTGGATTACAAAGACGCCGACGGCACCGGGCAAGAAGCGGATCTGGAATTGTATCTTTACAACGAAAGCGCACAGTTCGCCGTCGGTGCGGACATTCTTTCGCGCTCGATGTCCGATCCCGACAGCAACCCGGCCACTCCGCAAAACGAGACCATCACGGTTGCTTTGGCCCCGGGCAATTATCTGATTAACGTTAACGCCTTCACGGCCGGTGCTTTCAGCGCCGCGGGCCCCACTCAATATTCGATCAAGCTAAATGGAGCGAATTTATGTCCGGCCAGTCTCTAGTCATGTTTATTTCCGTCATTGCCATCGCGATCGCGGCCAACCGTGCCGACGAATCTTCGTCGTGGTTGCAACAGAAGAACCTTGAGCAAAATCCGGGACTCTCTGTGCGCGGCCCCGCTTCGGTCGACGGAAAAAAGGATTTCCCTTTGGCTAAAAAAGAATTGCTCAAGCACACCCATAAGGTTCGTGGACCTTTGGCGGCCGTCGTTGAGTTGGTCGGTCAGCGTCCTGAGCAAGACGGTGACGTTTTTGTTTTGAAGGGCACCGTTTCTTCAGAGCAAGCTTTGAATAACGTTGAGTTCACGTGGAACCTCCCCGCCTCCGGCGTCGAAGTCGTGAACGGCCAAACCTCAAGCGTCATCGCCGTGTTGTCCGAGGGCAAACCCTTCGAAACCCAAATCACTTTACGTCAAGTCGGCAGCGCCAACGCGCGCGTGACTTTGCGGGTGCGTGGCCGTGACTCGGCTTTGCAATTCGGCGACGCCGCTTTTTACCACACCATGGATCAAGATAAATTGGACGCCGCCCGTTTGGAGCTACGTTCGAAATCGGAAGCCTACATGGCCTCCGACCTACCGCCCACTTCGGTGAAGAACTTGGATCTGTCGGGTGGCGCGAAGAAAGAGCAGCTGAAGATCTTCCATTGATTCGGGGTTCGGCGCTGGTCGCGGTTCGGATGGATTGATTCGTGAGCTTGAATGAGAGAGCGGAGCCGGTGGCTTCGCTCTTTGCATTTGGGGTATGGATCAAAAATTCTCTGAAGTTTCTAATAATCAGCTCATCAAAAACTTAAAAACGCTGAAGGCACGCGAGGACCAGGTCCTCGTCAGCATTCTCGAACATATTTACGAATTTGAACGCCGAAATCTCTACTTAGTTCAGGGCAAGTCTTCCCTCTACGATTACCTCACCCAAGAAATGGGTTATACCGAAAGCGAAGCTTTTCGCCGGATGGAGTCCGCGAGATTTCTTGCTACGAATCCCGAGCTAAAAACTTTTGTTCATGATGGTCATCTTACAATGACCTCGATCACCGAGATCCGCGCGGCCGTGCGTTCAAGAGACAAAACAAAAGAACAAAAAGTATCTCGCCACGAACAGGTTGAACTTGCGAAAGCGGTACTCAATTGCTCAAAGAAGGAAGCGCAGAAGGTGCTCGCGCAACGACTGCCTGACTTCAAACCGGTCGAATACGAGCGAAAACAAGAATTGGTCGATGGGGGACTTCAGATCACGCTTCGGTTTACAAAACCTCAACGTCTCAACATTCAAAAAGTAAAAGACATCATGGTCCGCTCGGGACCGATCGCAAACACCGCCAAATTAATCGATAATCTCAGTGTCTTTTTTCTTCGTAAGAAAGACCTGACCGCAGATCCATCGACGCACGGTTTAAATTCCAGAAAAGAAACGGTTCGAAATCCGGCTCAGCCTTCACGCCCGAAGCTCGCCGTTTCGGTTCGGCGTGCGGTTTTTCAGCGAGACGGTGGCCGTTGCCAATTCAAAAACGGGGAAGGCAAAATCTGCGGGACGACGTATGACATCGCGATTGACCACATCCTCCCCGTCAGCGCCGGCGGCGGTAATGAGCTCGGCAACTTGCGTTGCCTTTGTCGCGCTCACAATCAGTGGAAGGGGGATCGGATATTGGACAACTAGACGGGCGTGACGATGAGATCGTCGTTCTGAAGTTCGTTGCGCAAAATGCCTTGGATGGCGTCGAGCGTACCGGCCGCGGCGCTGGGGCAACCGCCGCACGCACCTTGGTAAACGATCTGCAATTCGTTGTTTTCGAACGAATGCACTTCGACGTCGCCGCCGTCGGCTTGCAGGCCCGGGCGGATCGTACGATCTAAGATTTCTTCGATGGCGCGCAGCTCGGGGGTGGCGGCCATGTCGGCGTGCGGGCGCATTGCTTTCGGTTGTTCACCGAACGACGGATTATGAACCGCGAAACGTGAGCGGATGACCGATGAGATCGCCGCGTCCAGATCTTCGTTCTCAAGATCGCCCGAGTGGGTCACGGTCAAAGTGTTTTGGAACAAGTGCACTTGGCGTACGCCGTCGACGGTAAAGAGATCGTGCACCAGCGGTAAATCTTCGCACTCTTCGGGAGTGTTGAAGGTCGCCTTGCCGTCTTCCTTGAAAGCCGCGTTGAGGACGAACTTCAACGCGAACGGATTGGGCGTGGGTAAGGTTCGGATCAGAAGATCTTTGGCATCTAGTTTCATGATAGCAAATCCTTCGCTTTGTAAACGGCGCCGATGAGGGCGTCGACGTCTTCTACGGAAGTGTAGATCGAAAATGAAGCGCGCACGGTTCCGGGAATTCCGAAACGGCGCATGAGCGGTTGGCAGCAGTGATGGCCCGCACGCACGGCAACACCCTGCTCGTCTAAGATGGCGCCGACGTCCGAGGGGTGACTGCCCGCGAGCAAAAACGAGAACACGTGGCTGCGGTGGGCGGCGGTGCCGATGCGGCGCAAACCTTGAATGTCGCGAAGTCCGGCTTCGGCGCGCAACATGATTTGGGTGGAATGCTGCTCGAGCTTTTCGAAACCGATGGCGTTGACGTAATCGAAGGCGGCGCCGAGGCCCATGATCTCGGCGATCGCGGGCGTGCCCGCTTCGAAGCGGTTGGGCGGCGGCAAGAAGGTCACGCCGTTTTCGCGCACTTCGGAAATCATCGAGCCCCCGCCTTGGTACGGCGGCAAGGCTTCGAGGAGTTCGAAGCGCCCGTAAAGAATGCCGATGCCGGTAGGCCCGAAAATCTTATGGCCGGAGAAAACGAGAAAGTCGCAACCGAGCGCACCGACGTCCAAACGCATGACCGAGGCCGACTGGGCCGCGTCCAAAACGGTGAACGCGCCCGCGGCTTTCGCGGCCGCAAAGATTTCGGCGACCGGATTGATGGTGCCGAGGGCATTCGATAAGTGCACGAGGCTAACGATTTTTGTTTTGGACGAGATCATCTTGTAGGCCGCTTCGAGGTCGAGCGAGCCGTCGTCGAGAACTGGAATGAAGCGAACGACCGCGCCTTTTTCGCCCGCGATCATTTGCCAAGGAACGATGTTCGAGTGGTGCTCCATCTGGCTGAGAAGGATTTCGTCACCGGGGGCGAGATGCGTGCGGCCCAAAGTTTGCGCGAGCAAATTCATGCCTTCGGTCGTGCCTCGGGTAAAAATCATTTCGCCGACGTTGGCGGCGTTGACGAAGCGGCGGGCTTTTTCGCGCACTTTTTCAAAGCGGCCGGTCACTTCGTCGCCGATGAAGTGGGCGCCGCGGTGAACGTTCGATGCACCGAAGGCCATGCTTTCACGAACGGCTTCGATCACGGGCAAGGGCTTTAAGGTCGTCGCCGCGCTATCAAGATAGACCAGGCGCTTGTCGCGAATGATGCGTTTGAGCTGCGGAAAGTCGGCGCGAAGATCTAAGCTTTTCATGCGCGCGCTCCTTCTAAGGATTGTTCGAGTTCGACCGAGAACTCGGGCAACCACGACTGCACGCAAGCGTCGGCGAACCGGCGTAGCGTTTTGGGGCCGATCTTCATCAGCACGTCACCGGCGAAGGCGTGCGCCAACATCTGCTGCGCCAACGAGCGCGGAATCCCGCGGCTCATCAGGTAAAACATTTCGTCGTCGCTCAACCGGCCGATGCTCGCGCCGTGATTGGCTTTGACGTCGTCGGCGTAGATTTCGAGTTCGGGCTTCGTGTCGGCCTCGGCCGTGGGGCTTAATAGTAAATTGTGATTCAACTGCATGGACGAAACTTTCTGCGCGTCCCGTTCAATCAAGATTTTACCGTTCAATACACCGCGGGCGTAATCTTTAAGGACGCTTTTAAATAACTGAGTCGAGGTACTGAGACCCTTCGCGTGGCGAACTTCCACCCGCTGATCGATATGTTGCTTTGCGCGCGCAAAAGTGAGGCCCGAAAGATGCGCCTCGGCGCGCTCGCCTAGGATCTCGGCGCGTAGGGAAGATCGGCACCAGCCGGCGCCGCCGTGCAACTGCGTGAGATTTAAAATCGCGCGCGCTTGCAAACGCGATTGCACCTCGGAGAAATGAGCGGGCGCGAGGTCTTCTTGCTGAACGCGGACCCAATCGAAAACGGCGTCTTCGCCGACATCGGCCACCGTCATCTCGGAGCGCAGGTAAGGCTGACCGACGCCGAGGTGAACTTCCGCAAGCGCCAGCGCAACGCCCTTCGCAACGGAAATGCGGTTCACCACCGGGGACCAAGTCGCACCCGAAGTTTGCGCGTGCACGATTAAAAAAGGTCTCGCGGGCGTCGAAGTGACGTTAAGATCAAATCCGGGCCGAGCGAGCGCCGAAGCTAGTCCCGACCACCCGTCATCCAGCTTGAGTTCCAAAGCGGCGAAATCTAATTCACGAAGAAATTTTTTATCCAAGGTTGATGATGCTTGATCGACGGAACCATTGACGGTGACGAGCACGTCGAAATCTTTGGACCATTGATTAATCATCGCTTTCGCGAACGAAGGCAAACCGTCGAGGTTCGCAATCGGAGCCAAATTCCACGGCACGGAAGTTACGGCGTTCGTGGAAGTGTACTTCCAGTCGTCATCTTTTTTGCCGGGCATGCCGGTTTTAGCAAACTTTGCCCAGGCTTCCTCACGAAAAGCGAGCTCGGCACCTTTAACGGTGGCGATCAAAGATTGGTACTGCGAAGTGACGCGGTCTCCGAAACTCATGCCTTCGTCACCCAATCGTAACCTTGTTTTTCAAGTTTCAAGGCTAACGATTTATCGCCGGATTCAACCACGCGTCCGTTGACTAACACGTGCACGAAATCCGGCACGATGTAATCGAGTAAGCGTTGGTAGTGCGTGATCAGTAAAATCGCGTTGTCCTTCGAGCGGAGTTTGTTCACGCCCGAGGCCACGACTTTCAAAGAATCGATATCGAGACCCGAATCGGTTTCGTCGAGGATGGCCAAGCGCGGAGATAGGACGGCCATTTGCAAAATCTCGTTACGCTTCTTCTCACCGCCCGAGAAACCTTCGTTCACCGCGCGTTCTAAAAACGACGGATTTAACTCGACGATCGAAGATTTTTTCTCGACGAACTTGCGAAATTCTTCTTCGTTCATTTCGGCGACGCCTTGATGGCGGCAGACGGAATTGAACGAAGCGCGCAAGAAAGCGAGATTCGAAACACCGGGGACTTCGACCGGGTATTGGAACGCGAGGAAAACGCCTTCGCGCGCGCGTTCGTCGGCGGGCATCGCCAACAAATCGCGCGGCTCGAAATTCACCTCGTAAGAAACTTGGCCCCCGGTCACTTTGTAATCCGGGTGGCCCGCCAAAACTTTAGATAAAGTCGATTTACCCGAACCGTTCGGGCCCATGATGGCGTGCACTTCGCCCGGTTTGATTTGCAGGTTCAAACCTTTCAAAACTTCTTTGTCATCAATCGTGCATTTAAGATCACTTACCGAAAGCATAATTATCCGATGCTGTTCTCGAGTTTCATTTCAATTAACTTAACGGCCTCGACCGAGAATTCCAGAGGCAGTTGTTTAAATACGTCTTTACAAAATCCATTAACAAGCAACGACACAGACTCTTCCTGGGAAAGGCCGCGCGATTGCAAATAGAACAGTTGGTCTTCCGATATGCGCGAGGTCGAAGCTTCGTGTTCGACGACCGCCGTATCGTTCTTCACTTCAATATAAGGAAAGGTGTTTGCGCTGCTCTCCGGGCCGACGAGCATGGAATCGCACTGCGAGAAATTGCGCGCTCCCGCGGCCGTCGGTAAAACTTTAACCAAGCCGCGGTAGCTGTTCATCGATTTACCCGTCGAAATACCTTTGGAAATAATCGTGCTCTTCGTGTTTTTACCGATGTGGATCATCTTCGTGCCGGTATCCGCTTGCATCTTATCGTGGGTCAGCGCCACCGAGTAAAACGCACCGACCGAGTTGTCACCCTGAAGAATGCACGAAGGATATTTCCAAGTGATGGCCGAGCCGGCTTCAACTTGCGTCCACGAGATCTTTGAATTGCGGCCCTGGCACTTACCCCGTTTGGTCACGAAGTTGTAGATGCCGCCGCGGCCCTCGCGGTCCCCGGTGTACCAGTTCTGAACCGTCGAGTAGCGAATTTCGGCGTTGTCCATCGCGATGAGTTCGACGACGGCCGCGTGCAGTTGATTTTCGTCACGCTGGGGCGCCGTGCAACCTTCAAGGTAGTTTACGTACGAACCTTCTTCGGCGACGAGCAAGGTGCGCTCGAACTGCCCGGTCTCTTGCGCGTTGATGCGGAAGTAAGTCGAAAGGTCCAGCGGGCAACGAACACCTTTAGGAATATAGCAAAACGAGCCGTCCGAAAAAACCGCCGCGTTCAAGGCCGCGAAGAAGTTGTCGGTGTGCGGGACGACGGTGCCCAAGTATTTGCGCACCAATTCGGGATGAGTCTTCACCGCTTCGGAAATCGAGCAGAACACGACACCGACGCGATCGAGCGCTTCCTTGTGGGTCGTGCCCAAAGAAACCGAATCGAAGACGACGTCGATCGCAACGCCCGAGATGCGCTTTTGCTCGGTTAGCGGAATACCCAGACGTTCGAACGTTTTCAAAAGTTCGGGATCGAGCTGATCGAGCGACTTCGGTTTTTCATTCACCGACTTAGGGGCCGAATAATAATGCAAAGCTTGGTAATCGATTTTTTGGTAATCGGCCTTAGCCCAATGCGGTTCGGTCAGCGTTAACCAGTAGCGGAATGCCTTGAGACGGTATTCGAGCAGCCACTCGGGTTCGTTTTTCTTTGCCGAAATCAGACGGACGACATCTTCGTCGAGCCCGCGGCGGATGTTTTCCATTTCGACGTCGGTGATGAAGCCATGCTTGTATTCGCTTTTTGCGGGATTCATGCGGTGGCCTCCGGTTCACTGACGACCTTTTTAGATAATTTCAAAAGATCACCGATCATAAGTGTTGAGTAAAAATCGAGCAGTCTGCGGTTCAGGGTCGTGATGGGCGAAACGATATTGCACGAGGTTTTAAGGTCACAGTCCCCATCGGCGCCGACGCACTTCGCGACCGCGAGATTGCCGAGGATCAATTCCATGAGTTCAAGAATCGATACACGGTTCAGATCGCGGATAAGAAGGTAGCCCCCGTACGCGCCCTGTTCGGAACGCAAGATCTCCCGCTGTGCCATTTGTTGCAGCACCCGCGCGGTCGCGTCGAAAGGCGAACCGGTCAGATCAACGACCTCTTTGGCGGAGGTCAGCTCGCCCGGACGTTTGTCGGCCATGACTTTGAGGGCCATTAGGGCGTATTCAACTTTTCGGTTCAAACGGTTCATGGACTTCCAAAACCTTAAAAGTTCTCGTGCTTTACTTGACCTGGGTAGGCCCCAGAGCTAAATGAAAGCGAGTCGAGAAGCAAGTGAATACTCAATTATATACGCTAAAAAATAACCGATATCTACGCGTCTCCTCCACCGATCGGTTTTTGGCATTCACCGCGAATACGGACACCTAACTATGCTGAATGCGTTCTTAAGGTTATTGGCGATCACCGCAGGGTCCTTAATCCTGATCTTTTTTGCCGTAGTTTTCGTCCGCTGGATGGGTTTCCAACAAGAGTTCGCGGCACCCCCACACGCGTGGTTCGAACAAAAATATTGGAACGTCTACGCCCCCGAAAAACCCTGTGGAAAAGTTAAGCAGCCTAGTGATCCGCAAACGATGATCATGGTGACGGTTAAATCGAGCGAAGGAGATTGGATCATCGATTGTCCCGAAAATACGCCGATCGACGATCTGCTTAAATCCTCCGCACATCCCAATTGGATTCTTCGCGTGAAGGCGCACGATTCGGCCAATCTGGATAAGTTGGTGGAGATTGTGGGTAACTACGACACGCGCAAGAAGTTCGGTTTCGTCAGCGATTCGCAACGAGCCTCGCGGTTCTTGCGGAAGAAGGGCCCGCAATGGCTCTACGCCGCCGATCCCGCGAGCCTTTTACGCTTACAGATCTTTACGAGCTTGTGGATCGAAACCGCGATGGATTTCTGGCCCGATTTTGTTTTAGCAACTAACGACTCATCCCTGCCTACTCACCTGAGCGAGCGTATCGCTAAGGAATTAGCGCGCCGGCAAAAACGCATCGTCTGGCAAGGTGATGAAAATCCGCTCATCCCGGTGCAGGGACGCGTGACGACGAGTGCGGAGCACTAGAATCCCGCACGCAGGGTTGCATAAGGATTAGAATCGTCTTAGCCTTTTTGCATGTTTGATTTATTCATCCCGCTCGCACATGCCGCTACTGATAACGTACAAGTCACCAACACCGGAGCGTGGCACGCCATCGCCACCGCGAGTCCGATTGTTCAGCTTACGCTACTGAGCCTCGCCGGCATGTCGGTCGTCTCGTGGGCGATCATGGTGCAAAAACGAAAACAGTTTAAATCCGTCATCGAAGCGAACGCACCGTTCGAAGAAAAGTTCTGGAAAGCCGCTTCGCTCGAAGACGTGCACGATCATCTCAAAGATTTTCCCGACAGCAATTTGGCCAGCGTCTTTCGACTCGGTTACATGGAGTTAAAAAAATTAGCCGAGAGCAACCTGTCGGCCCCGGGCGAAAACGAAGCGCCGAATCTCTCGGGTCTCGACAACTTGGCGCGTGCTCTACGTAAAGCGATCGATTTGGAAGTCGCACGTTTAGAGTCGCGGCTGATTTTCTTAGCAACCGTCGGCAGCGTGGGTCCGTTCGTAGGTTTGTTCGGAACGGTCTGGGGGATTATGTCCTCGTTCCAAAAAATCGGGCAAACCGGCATGGCTTCGCTCGCGGTCGTCGCTCCGGGTATTGCCGAAGCCTTGATCGCGACGGGCGTAGGCTTGGCGGCGGCCATCCCGGCGACCATCGCCTACAATCATTTCGTTTCGATGATCAAACGCCAAGAATTAGACCTTAATAATTTCTCGTCGGATTTTTTGAACCTCGCTAAACGCAATTTCTTCCGGAGTCACTAATGGCCGCGGGTCCCGTCGGTCGCAGCAGTTCAAGAATGGTTTTGAGTGAGATCAACGTCACTCCGCTCGTCGACGTCATGTTGGTGTTGCTCATCATCTTTATGGTGACGGCGCCGATGATGCAGCAAGGTTTAGACGTGCAGTTGCCCGAAACCTCGAGCAGCGGCGTTCCCACCAGCGATGAGCCGTTCGTGTTGATCGTCAAGAAAGACGGCACGATCAAAGCCGGCGAGGCTTCGATGAAACTATCGAACCTTAAAGAAAAGCTGCAGGCCATTTTCAGCACGCGTAAAAACAAACAAGTTTATATCCAAGCCGACAAACAAACCGATTACGGTACGGTGGCCGAGGTTATGGGCGAGGTACGGGCCGCGGGGATATTTTCCATCGGTTTGATCACTTTGCCCAAAGGCTCGCGTTAATGACCGACCATTTTTCGCGCAATTTAACGATCTCGGCCGTGGGACACGCCGTTGTGCTCGCGCTGATTTTCGTGCGCGCGGCGTTCATGCCTTCGGAGCCGATCGAAATTCGCCGCGCGATTCGCGTCGACGTGGTCGACCTGCCGATGAAAATGACGGAAGAGCAGTTGAAAGCCGCCGAACCCCTGCCCGCGAAAACCGAAGCGAAGCCCGAGCCGATAAAAGAAGCGGCCAAGCCGCCCGAACCCGCAAAGCCTGAACCCGCAAAACCCGAACCGGTGAAGTTAAGTAAACCCGACGCGAATGCAAAGCCGAAGGACACTTCAAAATCGCAAAACGATGCCCTGGCAAAAATTAAGGCGATGAACGCGCTCGACAAAATTCGCGAAGACGTTAAGGGTGAAAAGAAACCCCCGGTTAAAGACGCCAAACCCGCGCAAGTTATAAAAGGCAATCAAGTCAGTGCGGGCAATTCGCTCACCGGCATGGATAAGATTGAGTACGACAAATATTTCGACGAACTCGAAGGCAAGATCCGCGCGCAGTGGAGCATTCCGCAATGGCTTGCCGACGGGAACTTCAAAGCGCAGGTCCAAATCTTGATCGACGAACGTGGTTACGTAACCAAAAAAATTATGCGCAGTTCTTCCGGCAACGAAATTTTCGACGCGCAAGTCATGGCGGCGATCGATGCTAGCTCGCCTTTGCCCGTGCCACCGGCCCGACTTCACGGCCGGCTTTCTACGGGCGGTATTGTTCTTAATTTCCCGGACTGATTACACCAGAGGATAAAATATGAACCATCGACTCTTGACCCAGAACCCGACCGCGACCCTGCTCCTCTTCGTCATGCTCGCGACGACGCTCTTTAGTTCGCAGATAACGACGGCCCAAGATTCATCAGTCTACATCGACGTCGGCCAAGCCCAGATCAAGAAGTCGTTGATCGCGCTACCTCCGCTGCTCTACGTCGGTTCGCAGGGAACGAACCGCGCGCACATCGAAGCGGGCCAAAATCTTTACCGCGTGATCTCGAACGACTTAACCGTGTCGAATTTTTTTACCTTCATTAAACCCGAAGCCTACCTCGAAGATCCCGCGAAGATCGGACTGCAGCCCGCGCCCGGCTCCCCTAACGGGTTCAAGTACGAAAATTGGAAAACCATCGGCGCTGAATTTTTGGTGCGCGCATCTTACCAAGTTTTAGGCGACGACCTTTCACTCGAAAGCTACGTGTACCACGTGCCGACCGCGAAACAGATCATGGGCAAAACCTATAAGGGGAAAGTGAACGCCGCGCGGAAGATGGGCCACATCTTCGCGAACGACTTAGTTAAAGCGCTTACCGGCAAACGCGGAATGTTCTTAACAAAGCTTACCGCCACCGGCCAAGAGACCAAAGGCGGCTCGAGCAAAGAAGTCTACGTCATGGACTGGGACGGCTCGAACAAGCAACAGATCACCACGAACAAAGACATTACGCTTTCGCCCGCGTGGTCGAGCAAAGGCGACAAGATCTCGTACACGGCGTACGTCATGCACGTGAAGAACAAAGTAAAAAATGCCGATCTGTTCATCTATAATTTAGAAACCAGCAAACGTTTCCTCGTCTCTTACCGTAAAGGTTTAAACTCGGGTTCGGCATTTTTACCCGGCGACGAAAACCTGTTGATCACGTTGAGCGTGAACGGCAACCCCGATATCTACAAGATGACCGCCGACGGCAACACGATCACGCCGCTGACCAACGGGCCTAACCGTTCGATGAACGTGGAACCGGCCGTTTCACCCGACGGCAAAACCATCGCGTTCTCGAGCGATCGCTCGGGTAAGCCGATGCTTTTCACGATGGACACCAACGGGAAAAACGTGAAGCGCCTGACCTTCGCCGGTAAATACAATTCGACGCCCGCGTGGTCACCCGACGGTAAGGTCATCGCGTTCGCGGCCCTTGACGTAGATCACTTCGATATCTTCACCATGAACCGCGACGGCTCGAACCTAAAACGCATGACCGATGCCAAGAAAGCCAACGGCCGCGGCGCGAACAACGAGAGCCCGAGCTGGTCACCCGACGGCCGGCATATCTTATTCACCAGCGACCGAACCGGTAAAAATCAACTTTACATCGTCAGTCCCGACGGCACGAACGAGCGCCGGATCACCGAAGACAACATGAATTGGGACAAGCCTAAGTGGTCACCCTTCCTGGATTAGAAACTTACTCCGCCGACCAATTGACGAAGGCCGGGCAGCTGAGTCCCGCGTTCGGCCACTACGAACGGCTTTTGCAATTAACGACGATCGAACCGCTGCATGGTCTGCGGCATCGCGCCTGGTGCGAGTGCGTACTCGCAACGTTCTTCAATACCGCCACGACGAGCGAGATTTGTGCCTACTGGTCCGCACGCGCCGACGTCATCGTCCAGCAAGCCTGGCGAGAAACGGGACTCCACGATTTCGAAGCGGCCTTGTTCGCGCTGGGCAAACACGGTGCGATGGAACTCAATCTCAGCTCAGATATAGATTTGATGATCGTGGCCGAACCGAAGGATGCGCTCGAAGTTGAAAAACGGCTGCGCAAGTTCCAGCACCTGCTTCACTTCCCGACCGACTTTGGTTTTTGTTTTCGCCTAGATTTTGATTTGCGCCCCGGCGGCAAACTCGGCCCGCTGATCACCTCACCTTCACAATTTCAAGATTATTACTGGAGTCAGGGCGAAACTTGGGAGCGTTTAGCGCTGGTGCGCATGCGTGCGATCGCGGGAACCGCCAACCTTGAAAAACAGACCGGCGATCTCGCGCGCCGTTTCTCTTTCCGTAAGTTTTTGGATTTCACGTTGCTCGACGATCTAAAGGCGATGCGCGCGCAGGTTCACCAAAAAGGATTTTTACGTCAGGATCACGAGCTGCACATCAAACTGGAAGTCGGCGGGATCCGCGACATCGAACTGTTCGTGCACTCACTATTGGTGATGAACGGCGGCAAGATGCCCGACTTACAAACCCGCTCGACCGGCGAGGCACTGGCGAAGCTGGGCGCCGCCGGAATCTTGCCCGCGGGCGAAGTTCGGTTGCTCACCGACAGTTACTGGTTTTTTCGTCATTTGGAAAATTCCGTGCAGGCTTTGGAAGACCGGCAAACCCATGCGTTGACCGATGTGGCATTAGCGAAACTTGATTTGCCCACCCGCCCCGAGATTATCGAGCGCATGAAAGAGGTCGACCGTGTCGTGTCCTCACTTTTGGGTAAGGTCGACCTCGCGCAGGTCCACCTCCCGCAGGATGAGACCGCGCAAAAAACTTGGCTTACCGGTCTAGGTTTTTCGGACGCCGTGATTGAACAAGCGTGGGATCAATTGATGAAAGCCACGGCGCTCTCGCACAAGAACGACCGCGATGAGCGCGCGCGCCAGGAGTTCTTGTATACGTTCGTCACCGCGATCAGCCGTCACAAAGCGCTCGACCGGGATTTAGGCTTAAGAATCACCGTTGATTTCGTGCAAGCCATGCGCGCCAAGGCGACCTTTTTTTCGATGCTGCTGCGTTCGCCCCGTTTAATCGAAGATCTTTCACGACTGTTTTGCCTATCGCCCTACCTGGGCTCAATCTTAGCATCGCGGCCCGAACTCATGGATCATTTTATTCTTCAGGTCGACGAAGCCTGGGCACCCGACATGGAAGCCTTACTCCAACAAATGGCGGAGCGAAAACTCCTTACCGAGTTGTGGTCGGCGAGTCAGTTTTTGAACGACCGGGACTTGAACGGGTTGTTCGCGCGGGTTACCGCAACCGCCGACGAAATTACGCAGCAGTTGTTGTCACAGCTGAAACACGAATATCCCGATTCGTTGGTTAAGATTATCGCCCTGGGCAAATGGGGCGGCGAAGAGCTGGGCCTGCGTTCGGATTTAGATTTTATATTCGTCACGCCTTCGCAACCGAAGGATTCCGATTTCAAAGTCGCGCGCCGCTTTATCTCGCGCCTAACGGATCCACTTAAGGGCGGCCAACTCTACGACGTAGATTTACGTTTGCGCCCGTCGGGCCAGTCGGGATTACTGCTGGTCGCGGAAGACTCCCTGCACGAGTACTGGAAAAACGACGCTAAGGCGTGGGAACGGCAAGCTTACTCACGCGCCCGCCCGCTGGGTTTTACGCTCGACAAGAGAATCTTAGTTGATCGTGGTCTGTCCGTGGAAGAGCTGGAAGAACTTAAAACAATTCGCGGTAAGCTACTTAAGTCCGTCACCGCGAGCGAGATCGATATCAAATACGCGCCGGGTGGCTTACTCGACATCGAGTTCGTCGCGCAAACGGCCTTACTCGCGCTTAAGATTCACGGCGCCGGCACCTCTACCTCGTCGATGATCTCGCATTTGCAGATTCATTCACCCGACTGGAAGAATTCCGCACGGCTCATCGCCATCTACGACGAACTTCGAACCTTTGAACAGATGCTGCAGTTGAGTTCAGCCTCAAAAATGGGAACGGCGCGCGAGGGTCAGCCCGATTTCACCAAAGCGTGCGCACTCAATGGTTTGTCGCCCACCGAAGGCTGGAAAAAGTTAAACTCGCTGATTAGCGAGTCCCGCACTCTCCTCAATCAGTTGGATCCCACCGGGCTGCGGTACTGAGAAAAGAATATATTCGGACCGTTTTTGTATGCACCAGCCGGCCTTTTGCCGCTATCAATCCAGATGCCTAAATTCCTACGTTACCTGCCGCTGCTCATACTCGTCGCGCTCGCACCGGCCCTGCGGGCCGATTCATGCCTAGATGACTTAACGAGACCCTCCCTAGTGAGGACGGCGTTGCTCGCGAACGTTTTAGTTCCCCAGGCCACCAACGGTATTAATCTGATGGTGTTTACCTTAGTGCTTAATCACCCCGAATTAATTCCTGAACTATTCGCAAAAACCACGAAAGCTGAAATCGAAACGGCCGAAAGAATGATGAACCGTGCGCACGCCGCTTATCACATTCGGTACCGCTCGGCCGGTCACCCCGACGCGACACCGGAAGCTACGGTGAAACAAGGACGGCTGGCTGCCCTGATCCGGACGAGCCGAGTTTCCACTTTGCAGTCTTTGCTCTACGTGGCGCACGGGCTCGAACCACAAGGGCGGCGTTGGCTTACCCGGTCAGCCTACGGAATCAATGAGACCGCGCACGAACACGGCGGCGAGGAAGGCCGAATGATCGCGGCGGCCCTTCAGGCTTTGCTCAAACGCCACGGGCACGAAGATTCTCAATCATTACTTTTCGCGTACCGAACCGCCCTCGCACGCGTGGTGGAAGGCCAAGATTTTAAAAGTTTTAACAGGCGCTACCGCGAGGATGTATCATCGACCATTCAGCGGTTCGGCCGGCGCCAACGAGATCAAGCCCGGTGGGAGCATGAGGTCGACACGTTTTTAAAGACGGACCTGCAAAAAAAAATCGAGGAGCTTTTGCCCCCCGAAAAGCTCGGCGAAATTTATTTTATGTCCGCTTGGAATGCCGGGGATTAGTGTTCGTACAGGTCTTCGTTTTCGTTGCGGGCCGATTCTTCCCGGGCCAAGTTCTTGTCTAGTTCGCCCAAGAAATCATCAACGATCACTTCTTCCGCGTAAACGATGCCGGTTTCCTCATTGGGTACCAAAACGAGTTTCAATTTGGTCATGGGCGCTCCTGCTCCTGGGGATGGACGGCCGTAAAGAACTTTGACGACGAGATCAATTTTACCAATTGATCGGGTCCAAATTCCTTTAAGCCCGTATGGGTTTAGTGCGGTAAACCCATTGCGAAACGCGAGCCACTAAAATTCCATGTCGGCGTTGAGGAGAACCAGTTCGATGCGGGCATTGCCCGGCGCGGTGCCTTCGAAATCGGGCCGGCTGTCGCCCAAGGCCGCGGCCACCATTTGGTTTGAGGGGAACTTTTCTTTAGCGGCGATGTAGCGCAAAAGATTGACCGCGCGGGCGGAGGAAAAATCCCATGTGGAACGGTATGAACCCTTATCACCGGCGGCGACGTGACCTTCGATCAGAATCTTACGCTTAGTCTTAGCGACGAGATCACTCAATTTCCCGATGAAGGCCAGCGCGTCCTCACGAAATTTTTCGGACTTGGGTGAATACATCTCGGACGACGGCAATTTGATTCGTACGCCCCACTCGTCGGCCGAAATATCCTGCACGTAACGTTTGCGTTCTTCGGGGGTGAGCTGCGTTTCGATAAACTCTTCCGTCTTGTCCAGCACGTCGGTTGTTTCGGGCCGGGTATCTTTGTACGTGGGAATGGGCGGTTCAATAACCGCGTTGCCCTTTTCGCCGGTTTGAATTTGCGGGCCGCTGCCCCCGACGGCGCCGGCTTTGATCAAATATTTTTTGACCGACTCTTGAAGCTCTTTAGCCTTATCCATATCTTTTTGTGACGTGGCGTAAAGAACGGCGAAGAACGCAAACATCAGTGTGATGAAGTCGGCGTATGAAACCAGCCAACGTTCACTGGATGCGCCTTCGTGATGATCGTTTGAATCGCCCGGACCCGAAGAACTCATGTGCTCTTCACTTCCAACGTGAAGGCCCGCAACTTTTGTTCAATCAAGTACGGATTCAACCCGGTAATCACGCTAAGCGCACCTTCTAATATCATGTGCTCGGTCTCCGCACGGAAGCGTATGAGCGCACGCAATTTGTTTGAGATGGGGATGAAGATTAAGTTTGCCGAGGCGACGCCGTAAATCGTGGCGACGAAAGCAACGCCGATCCCCTGACCGAGCATTTCGGTGTCGGCGAGGTGGGCCATGACCGAGATTAAACCTAGAACCGCCCCGATAATCCCGATCGTGGGCGCGAAACCACCTGCGTCCGACCAAACTTTAGCGGCGGCCATTTTCCTTCGCTCGTTAACGGCGATCTCTTCCTGAAAAATCTTGCGCAAAACTTCGGGGTCCACGCCGTCGATCACGAAGCGGTAAACGGTACGCATAAAAGGATCGCGGAATTTCGTTAAACGCGATTCAAGCGCCAAAACCGATTCGCGCCGCGCGAGCGTGGCCGACTGTAAGATTTCGGTGGCGATGGCGTTACGCTCACTCGATTCGTTACCGGCAAAAACTTTTTTCAGATAACCGAAGGCTAAGCGTAAGTCTTCAACCCGGTGTGAAAGCATGGTAGCGCCGAGTGTTCCGCCGAAGACGATGATCGCCGCGGCAACTTGCAGCAGCGCGAAGATGCTTCCACCCTCGAGAAGATTGCCGAGCACGACGCAACCGAGGCCGATGATAAGTCCGAGTATCGCGGTCATTTGCATTTAATTTCCGATCACACGTAGTTCGTAAAAAGCTTAGCACCGAACCTTTATTTCAGGTAGTAAAGTCCAATGGCTGTACTTGTAACCGGAGCGACGGGTTTTGTCGGAGCGTGGTTGGTGCGCCGCCTCACCGAAAAAGGTGAAACGGTTCACGTCCTCCACCGCAAAACATCGAACCTCGAAGATTTAAAAGGTTTAGATTACGTTTCGAAAATCGGCGACGTAACCGACGCTTCAAGCGTTCAACGTGCTTGCCTAGACGTTGATACAGTTTTTCATCTCGCCGGGGTCGTCGGTTATTCGAAGGCCGCGCGGCCCCAAATGGATCAGGTCAATATCGAGGGCACCCGTCACGTCATCGAAGCCTGCCAAGCTGGACGAAAGCCTAAGCTGGTCTACATGAGTTCGGTCGTCGCCGTGGGCGCGAGTTTCGACGGCCAACCGCTGAACGAGGAATCGCCTTACAACGTTTCGCGTTTAAACCTCGGTTACTTCGAAACGAAAAAGGCCGCCGAAGATCTCGTGAAAGAGGCCTGCCGCAACGGCAAAATCGAAGCGGTGATCCTCAACCCTTCAACTATCTACGGCGCGGCCGACGCAAAAAAAGGCAGCCGCAAGACGCAACTAAAAGTCGCGCAGGGTAAATTCCCGTTCTACACATCCGGTGGGGTAAGCATCGTCTCCGTGCACGATGTGATCGAAGCCATCCTCACCGCGCGCGAACGGGGCCGCAACGGCGAACGCTACATCTTAAGCGGCGAAAACTTAACGATCAAAGAGACTTTCAGCCGCATCGCTAGGCTCGGCGGCGCCAAGCCGCCTTCAATATATCTTCCTAACCTAGCCGTAAAGGCGATTGGAAAAGCGGGCGACATGCTCGAGAATATGGGAAGAAAAGGCCCGCTCAACAGCGAAAACGCTTGGACCGCAATTTTGTATCATTGGTTCGACAATTCGAAAGCGCGAGCCGAACTCAATTTCAATCCCCGCCCGGCGCAAGAGGCGCTGAAAGAAAGCGTGGATTGGATGAAGCAACAAGGACTGCTCGGATGAAAAATTTCTTTAAGACGATCGGCAGCTTCGCTATTTTCGGCATCAGCATCTTTATGCTCATCGCGATCGGTTTGATCGCGGTGTTGATGACCCTGCCCAACGTCGACGTTCTCGAAAAATGTTTCACGACGTCGATGTACGAAGTGAAGCTCTGCCCCGAGAGTCCGCAATACGTAAAACTGAAATCAATATCCCCGTACATGATCCACGCGCTAATCGCGGCCGAAGACGCCGCCTTTTACCAGCATAAAGGTTTCGACTGGCACGAGATGGAGGCTAGTTTCGAAACCAACTTAAAGTCCGGTAAGATCGCGCGTGGCGGTTCGACGCTTACGCAACAGTTGGCGAAGAACGCGTTTCTCACTAAAGATAAAAGCTACCTTCGTAAAATCAAAGAGGCCTACCTCGCGAACGCCATCGAGAACCGCTACAAAAAAGATTTCATCCTCGAAAAATATCTGAACGTGGTTGAATTCGGCCCGAACATGTACGGCATCAAAGCGGCCTCGCTGCACTACTTTCAGAAGAATCCAAGCGAGCTTCACCCGCTCGAAGCGGCCTACCTCGCTTTCTTATTACCGAATCCAAAGCTTTACTCGCAGAGTGCCCGGAAGGGCAGCTTGACGCCGTTCGCGCGCAAACAAGTGGCGGTTATTCTTAAACGTATGGCGTCTTTCAAAAAACTTTCGGCGGACGGCTACCAAACGGCGAAAGCGAATCTCGACGGATTTCCATGGCGCGGCTTAAGTTTGTCGTCGTTTGAGGGAACGCCGAGTTACGATCTCGACGCACCACAGGTTTCGGCGGGCGACCTCCAGCTAGACGAAGACGCGCTTGAAGAAATCATTGAAGAGAACGACCGCGGTTCAAAGAAAACCGAACCCGCGGACCTCGAAGAATAATTTATAAAATTCAGCGCGGGTCAAAAGATTTGCGGTGAAATGTAAACGCCTGTGATATTCCCGCCCCTTCATCAGATTTATTTACTTTGATCGACAGGGGTATTCGCATGTTGCGCATCGCACTTCTTCTCGTCCTGCTAAGCTCGTCCATCATCGCCCAATCCGAATGTCTCGAGCGAACGTACGGCCAACGCCACTTAAACCGTTACCCAAACCAAGAGCTCCGCTCCATCTTGCTGTCGATCAAAACCACCCTCATCCCGGGCGGCGACAACGATCAAACGACTTACACCGCGCAGGGCCAGCTCAACGTGATGATGTCGCGCAACAACAAGCTACGTAACGTGAACTTCGATTTTGAATGCCGTTCGGTTCCCGAAGCTTTCCTTTTCAATCCCTACGAGATGGAAGTCAGCAAGCAAGAAATGGTTTGCCAGGCTAAGGGCAAGGCAGGTTCGTTCACGCTCGAACGGATTAAGAATGCCGAATTCGATTACTCTATCAAGCTCGACAACGCGGCCGAACTGCAAGATTCCGCAACGGGCGAAAACATAAAATTCATCAACGGCGATCGCGTGTTCCGGGTGAAGTTAGACCAAGCTTTAGGCGAAGACACCTGCCAGCCCGTTTTGTTTTTACCGGAAGCAACGACCACCCCGCGCATCTGGAGCGAGGCCCTTTTGCAGTCCGTGCGTTACGACCTTGCGCGGCCCACCGTTACTTCGCGCAACCTTTACCATCTCTCGGTATTGCTGTGGGACGTTTACGCTTCGTTCGACAACCGGCTAAAAAGTTTCGCGCTCGAAAAACGCCCCGCGCTCCCGGCCGGCGCCAACTTGCAGGCCGAGCGCAAGAAAGCGTTGAGCTACGCGGCTTACACTTTCATCGTGGACCGCTTCAAGCGAGCCCCCGGCAACGTTAAAGATGCACGGCCTAATAAATACGAAGCGGGCGTCGGTGACGGCGTACCCGACGAGACGATCAACATCATGCTTCGCCGCCTCATGTTGCGCATGGGCTACGATCCCGCGGTGACCTTCGTCAGCCGCGGTTTCAACGCGGCCGAGTTCGGCACGCTCGCCGCCCAGCAACTGATCGCTAAATTCGCCGCCGATGGCTCGCGCGAGAATGAAAATCACGCCGCGCCCAAAAACTTCGTAGCTATGAACCACTTCGGTTACCTCGACGTCATGCAATCGGGAGTGAGGACGCCCCCGAAGTCAGACGACGAAAGCGGCCAGACCAAACTCGGCGAGGAATTCGCGGACAAATACGACATCAATCACTGGCAGCCCATGTACATTCCCGGCTCGCTTGATCAAAACGGGGTCGAGGTCGATAGCCCGCAAGCGCCGATGACCCTTTTCTGGGGAAGCTTGCCTACCTTCTCGGACCTTTCCTCTTTCAAGTCGAACGATAAGCCCGGAGTCTACTTCGATGACATCGCCGTATTCCCGACTTTCGAAAAAGATCCCGATTCGTTCATCTTGCAAAATTTGAAAGTGCTCGAGGCTAGCCAAAGCTTAGGCCCGCACGACTTGTTTGAAGCTAAAAAAGATTTCGACGGCGACGGCGTATATGATCTCAACCCCGGCGCGCAGAAGATGGACATCTCACCCAAAGCGCTGGGCCACAACACGCTGGGTACGAACGACGGCAAAGGTTACGCGGTTAATCCGATCACCTCGCAACCCTACGCACCCTCGTTAGTTAAGCGCGCCGACTACTACCGGTCGTTGGCCGAATTCTGGGCCGACGGTCCCCGCTCCGAAACACCTCCCGGGCATTGGAATGTGATCGCAAATCTAACCATCGACGACATGGTCAAGAGCGGCATTCCGTTACGCTGGCAAGGACAGGGCGCAGATCTTCCGCGCGAACAATTCGAAATGATGCTTTACGTTTCTTTGAACGGCGCGCTTTACGACGCCGGCATCGTCGCGTGGGGTTTAAAGGGTCATTACCAAGGTGGTCGTCCGATCACCGTGTTTCGAAAACTTGCGAAGATGGCGGAAGTCGACTCTGAGTTCGGACGCAAGCTCGAGCGCCTTAGCCCGTTTCTAAAAATGGTAACGTACGACGAGGTCACGACCACTTACCGCGACGGCGTAGAGAACGAAATTAAAACTCAGAAGACCAAGCTCGCGGCCTACGGATGGCGGGGTCCGGTTCAATTCGGTGAAATCCCTAATAACCGCAACACCAGTTTCCAAGATCGCGACGAGCCCTCGAAAGCCGAAAACACTTTCTATTCAGAGAACGGCGATTACTCGGCCGGCGTCGGGTGGATCTTGCTCGAAAACTGGATGCCTTATCAGCAGCAAACTTTCGTGACGCCGCCGTTCCCCGGATTTATTTCGGGTCACAGCACCTTTAGCCGCGCGGCCGCCGAAGTGATGGCTGCGGTTACGGGCAGTCCGTACTTTCCGAACGGACTCGGTAAATATCCGGCGCCCGCGCTCGTTTTCGAAGGCAAGGCCGACCCGTTCGACTTTCAGTGGGCGAGTTACTACGATGCCGCCGACGAAAGCGGAATCTCGCGCGTCTACGGGGGCATTCACTCACCGTACGACGACATCCCCGGCCGCAAAATCGGATCGCAGGTGGGCAAAGCCGCCTTCCGCCGCGCCGATGATTTCTTTAAGGGGACTAATATTTTTTAAGGAAGCCGAAGTACCGGTCGCCGATCACGTCGACCTCCATCACCTTGCCGGCGCTGTCGACGACCGCCGGCCATTTAATGATGACTTTGTTGTTATCGAAATCAAAATGCTCGCCGCGATTAAATAGGACCGACTTACTCTCGCCGGTGTCTTCGCTGAAGTAGGGAACGTAGAAACTCATGATCCTTGCGTGCTTCGGCAGGAAGTCCATGATCATATTCACTTGATCGATGAAAAAACGCGGGCAGTACGAAAACAAAAGCCGCGGCGCTTTTATCCCTAAAACCCAGTCACGGAAGTAGCGAATACCCATCGAGTTGATCATGGTCAGTCCGATCAAATCAATTTCGACCGAAGAGGCTTGCGGGATTCGAACCGTCTCTAAATCGGCCGACTCGTTGAGTTTGCCCGACATGCGGAGAACAAGCTTGTCGCTCCCGCTGACGATCACCTTCACCCGTGGCCGCCCATCAAAAATGGTTCGTGGCTGGTGTCGGCCTGATCGTTGGCAACGTTGAAGAATTCATGGATACGCCCAAGCACTTCGTCGCGTTTCTGCAGTTGGAAAAGATCCTTGCGAAAACCCGCCGCGCCCGCGTAGCCCGCCGAATACCACGCCGCAAATTTGCGCATCTGGATGAGGGTCAACCGCTCGTCATAAAAACCACTGAGATGCACGTGCAAGCGGTCAAGAATGCGCCCGAAGGTTCGCTCTTCCAGCCGGCCGCGCGCTTCGGCAAAGATGCGTGGATTCTTCAAACAACCGCGGCCGATCATAACTCCGTCACAGCCGGTCTCGTTCAACCGGCGAAGAGCGCCCTCGGCGGTGTGGATATCGCCGTTGCCGATGATCGGGACTTTGCTCTTCGCTTTGACTTCGGTGATGTAATCCCAATCGGCCAAACCGGTGTAGGCCGCCGCGCGCGTGCGCCCGTGAATCGCAACCCAGGTCACGCCTTCATCGAACGCGATTTGCGCGACCTCGTGGGTGTTGCGGGTGTTCGCGTCCCAACCGGTGCGGACTTTAATGGTGAGCGGAATCTGGATTTTAGATTTCGCCGCCCGAACGGTGTCGCGAAGTTTCGAAAGATCTTTAAGACAAGCGCTACCCGCGCCCTTGTTCACAACCTTTGGAACCGGGCAGCCGAAGTTCAAGTCGACAAAGTCGGCGCCCATTTGCTCGACCTCTTGCGCGGCGAAGGTCAGGTGTTCAAGATTTTCACCGAAGAGTTGAATGCCGACCGGGTGTTGGGTCTTGTCGAACTCCATGAGTTTGCGTGTTTTCTCCGACGAATATTTCAGGCCGGTGGAGCTGACGAGTTCCGACACGACGATTCCGCAACCCATTTCGCGCATGAACGTGCGAAACGGCCGATCCGTGATTCCCGCCATGGGAGCCAAAACGAAGGGATTGAGGCGAAGATTTTCGAGGAGCGCTGTTTCGGTCATAGAATTTGATTTACCACGCCGTGCGAGAGAGTCAGTGATCAATTTACATTTTGTGGTCGGCGGGCTCTAGCGTGGCCAACCCGTTCGAGTTCGTGCTCTAGTGAGTTCGACACTCGCATAAAAAATTCCAGGTTGATTGACAAAAGTTCCGTTGATGCCTGATATGGGCAAGATTTTGTCCCAGATTCTAAGATTTATCTGGTACAGTGCCATTATGGGTCTGGTGTTTTACGGAGGTTACCTATGTTGTCAGAAGATGTGAAAATTAAGTTCTCGGGTTTCGAACCTTCCCAAGATGTCCGTTCATCTGTTTATTATCTTTTGAACCGCCTTCATTTGAAATCGCCGCACCAGTCTTTCTTGTCGGCAACGTTTACGCTGACCAACGGGATCATCGAAGGCGTGATTAAAATTTCGTCCGGCGCCGAAAACTTTGTAGATAAAGCGACCGGCGTTCACATGACCGAAGTCGGCGAAAAGCTGTTGGACCGCATCACGACCAAACTCGACAAGTGGAAGTCCCTCCGCTGCTTCTAGTTTAGCCTCGGTTCCGACTACCAAGTTTCATTCAGGCCGCAGCGATGCGGCCTTTTTATTTAGAAGGGTCGCAGGCTTGCGACCCTCCAGATATAGACCGGGTCGCAGGCTTGCGACCCTTTTTATTTGCGCCGCCCCCGGCGTGGGTGAAGACTGTTGTTATAAACAGATGTTCCGGGGGGAATCGTATGAAATTCGTTTTGTCGTTTTTGTTCGTGTGCGGTGGGTTTTCGGCGTCGGCGGCCGAGGTCAGTTTTAAGTGCTCGCCTAAGTCGTTCGCGTGCACGCCCGGTGGGGCTTGCCGTTGGACGGAAATGTTCGAAGGGATCGTGACGACGGTGCGGCTTGAACGTGATCTGTCGGACCGAGATATTTACCGCGCGCGCTACCAGAGCGTGCTCGACAACCATCAACTGACCCTCGACTTTCGCTACGATGAGAAAAGCGTGAACCGCCCGCTCCGGGTTAACGCTTACCTTGGGGCGACGAACGTCATGGCCGAATCATCGGGCACGAACTCGATCGACATCGCACTTCGCAACAATAATTTCGGCCGCGGGTTTAATTGCCGGCAGATTCAGGTTCGCTAAATTTCTTTAGCTCACCTGCTCATTTGAGCAACGAGATCTTCTGCTTCACTTTGAAGAAGTCCGCCCAAGGATCTTTCTTACGGGTCGCCAGCCACTCGAGCGCTTTCGGGAGCGTGAAAGTGTTGGCGGCTTTTAGCTTCGCGAGTTCGGACCACTCTATGGGCATCGCGACCGCACTCTGAGCTCGGGCGCGCAGGGAATACGGCGAAACGGCCGTCGCGCCCCGCCCGTTCCGTAGATAATCCAAAAAGATTTTACCTTTGCGCAGCTTCTTCGACATGTTCGCGGTGTAGAGATCAGGATGTCGCGAGACCATTTCTTGCGTCAGAGTTTTCGCGAAACTTTTGACCGAATCCCAATCGTAACGGGCCTCGAACGGGAAGACGACGTGCAGTCCCTTCCCGCCGGTGGTCTTTAGGTAGCTTTTCAAACCGAGTTGTTTGAGGATGTCGCGCATCTCGAGTGCGCCTTCTTTAACGACGTCGAAGCCGAGACCTTCTTCCGGATCGAAATCCATGATGATCATGTTGGGTGAATCGATTTGGCCAGGTTCTGAGCCCCAAGGATGAATCTCGAGAGTGCCGAGTTGCACGAGGTGCATCAGCCCCTCTTCGCTATCGACGCCGACCCAGGGCTCCTTGCCTTCGGTATCGGGAATCGCGGTAAGGGAATCCGGCATCTTCGGCATGTGTTTAGCGAAGAAACACATGCCCACCGCGCTCTGCTGACAACGCAACATCGAGATCGGCCGCCCCGCCAGGTGCGGCAAAATCCATGGGCTTACCGATTTGTAGTATTCGGCGACTTGGAGTTTCGTGATTTTTTCCTTCGGGTAAATAACCCGGTCCGGATGGGTCACGTGCACGCCCGAGCCGGCTTTCTTTTTGCCTTTGGGCGAAGCTTTCAGTTCTGCTTTGAGCTTCGCTTTGATTGTCTTAGTTTTCTGCGTTGTTTTAGTCTGTGTCTTCGAAGTTCCGGTCTTCGTCTTCGAACCTTTTTTCGTTTTAGTGGCCACGGCTTCGACCTCCTTCGGTTTTTCGATGGTGATTTCGCCCGGTGCTTTGTCCGAGCGAAGCCCTTTAAACACGGGCGCGCGCAAGTGACCGCCCTCGGTCATCTCGGCGTAAGAAACTTCGCACGCGAGTTCGGGTTTCACGTAATGCAGGCCACGCTCTTTGGGAGCGTTAAGGACGAACGGTGATTTCGGAGTCTCGAGTTTACGCAACTTTTTGTTAATTTCGCGTAGAAGTGCACCGTCGAAGCCGCTGCCGCAGCGGCCGGCGTATTTTAATTTTCCGTTCTCGTAAAACCCGAGCAACAGTGAACCGAACGCGAAGCGCGAACCTTCGGGGTCGGTGAAACCGCCGATCACGAACTCTTGTCGTTTGATGCATTTTACTTTGACCCAGTCGCCGCGCCGCCCGGAGGTGTAACCCGAATCCGCTTTTTTACAAATGATCCCCTCGAGGTCCATCGAGCAACTCGCCTCGATCATTTTGTCGCCGACGCCTTTGAAGTGTTCGCTGTAGCGAATCTTCTCGTCGCCTAAATCGCCGATTAATTCTTCGAGCTTTTCTTTGCGCTCGATCAAAGGTCGTTCGCGTAGATCTTCGCCGTCGAGGAAGAGAAGGTCGAAGATGTAAAAGATTAAGCTCTGGGTCGATTCGGATTTCATCGCGTTTTGGAGCTTTTGAAAGTTGCTCCGGCCGCTTTCGTCTTGGTAAACGATTTCGCCGTCGAAAACCGCGTTCTCGACGTCCATGTCCTTCAGTGCTTTGGCGAGGGCGCGATATTTCGCCGTCCAGTTATGACCGTTGCGGGTGTAGAGCGTGACCTCACCGGCGGCGACGTGCGCTTGAATCCGGTAACCGTCGAACTTTATTTCGTGTAACCACTCCGCGCCCTTTGGCGGTTTGTTCACCAGCTGGGCGAGTTGCGGAGGCGTGAACTCCGGGAGTTCGGCTTTTTTTTTACGTTGGGGAGCTTTAACAACTTTCGCGGCCTTTTCGACCTTCGCGGCGCCCCGGGTTTTGCCGCTGCCATAATCGGCCACCGGCACGAGGACGGCGCCGTCTTCCGCGTACTTGTCATGTCGCTTGATCATAAGCCAATTGGGTTTCGAACTTTGACGGCCGGTACGGACGAGTAGAAAATTGCCCTTCAGCTTTTTACCTTTAAGCTCGATTTCGAGCCGGCCCTTTTTCATCCCCGTCTCGAAGTCGTTAACCGGGATCCACGTGCCGTAATCCCAACGAAAAACCTCGCCCGCGCCGTATTCTTTGGCCGGGATGGTGCCTTCGAACTTCCAGTAATCGTAAGGATGATCTTCGACCTCAACGGCGAGACGTTTTTGCGCGGGGTCGAGCGAAGGTCCCTTCGGCACGGCCCAGCTTTTTAAAACGCCTTTCCACTCTAAGCGGAAATCGTAATGAAGGTGCGAGGCGTGATGCTCTTGCACCACGAACAAAAGATTCTTCTGCGTACTTTTGCCGGTCCGGACCTTCGCTTCGGGCTCGGAAGTTTTTTTGAAGTTCCGTTTCCGTTTGTATTCGGCGAGGGATTTCACGCTTTCTTAGCCTTCTTCTTCGTAGCGCGCGGTTTTTTAGCTTTGGCTTCTAAGCTTTTGCGTAGAAGCGGCAAGAGATCGACGACTTTCGTTGCTTCAACCTCTTCGACCTCTTCGTCATCGCCTTCCTCAATCTCGTGGCCTTTACCCGCTTTGACCTTCGCTTTAATTCGCTTGAGGATATCGTCGTAATAGGTGTCTTTGTATTTCGACGGATCCCACTTGGTCGTCATACCGTCGATAAGATCTTGCGCCATCTTTAATTCTTTCGCGTTGTAGGCTCCCTTGCGCGATGTCCCCGCTAGGTAATCGGCTTCTTCGATGTCGAGCATCTCGTGCGGAAAGCGCAGCATTTCGCAAATCAAGTATTCGCCGCGCACCATGACCGCGCAAAGGTGTTGCTTGGTGCGGATCACGATTTTGCCGACGGCGACTTTCTTAGATTTTTCCAAAGCATCGCGTAGCAGGAAGTAGCCTTTTTCGCCGTTCTTTTGCGGCGCTAGAAAATATGGCTTATCGAACATCATCATATCGATTTCATCGAGCGGAACGAAATCCTCGATGTCTAAAGTTTGGGTGGCCTTCGGGTTCGCGGCCGCAAAATCTTGTTTAGTCATGACCACGAATTGATCGGGCTCGTATTCGTAGCCCTTAACGATGCGATCGTACGGAACCTCTTTACCGGTCGAAGCGCTCACCTTCTTGTATTTGATCGCCGAAAAATCTTTGCTGTCCAACATCTGGAAGGATAAGGCTTTCCCCTCCTTCGCGGTTTGTAAACTCACCGGGATGTTAAGCAATCCAAAGCTGATCGAACCTTTCCAAATTCCTCCGCGCGCCACGTGTAACCTCCCAAGGGTTTTGCTAATTCCTTCAGCATTACAAGAACTAAGCCACGGGGCTACGCTTTTTTAAGCTCAACGTTGCCGTGGAGATTGGGAATTTTGCCCCATCCATGCTACAGGTAGCGGGAAGGAGTTCTCGTGCGAAAACAATTTGATGAATTAGCCTCGGCCCTTAAAGAACTACACAGATCCCTGCTCATGCTCGAAGCGAAGAAAATGGAGGCCGCCCTCGGCCGCAAAGTTTCGCCGTACGAGTTGTTGGGTGCTTCGATGAATGATCCAAACTTTGCGTGGCTTCGCGTGATGTCGGAGCTAATCGTGGACATCGACATCCTGGTCGACGAATCCCCGACTCTGACCGCGCAGGAAGCGAACAAAACCGTGGCAACGACACTTAACTTGCTCGAAAAACCGCCCGGGCTGATCGCCACCGATTTCTGGACCCGCTACACGGATTATCTCGCGACTAATCCCGACATCATCATGCTGCATTCAAAGGTAAAGAAGATTTTAGATTCGCTTCGTCCGCAAATGTAACCGTTCGCCAAATGATGAACGTGTTCCACAAGATCGCGGCCGTGAAGTAATAGATAACCGGTAAACCTAGTAGAAGTTGTGCAGGCGCGATCACAAACACGCCACCGAGCGCGAGAACCGCGGGCAGGTTTCGGCGTTTGGCGCATAGGTCTTGCAGAAGTAAAAACATCCAAGTCAGTAGACCCATATTCCAACAGGACAAAAATATCTGTAAATGCGACGGAGATTCGGCCCAGCGGAGTGCGTAAATCGCGACAAGCGGACCTAATAATGCCGCCGCGCCGGCCAAGGCGACCGCGCCCGCGTAAAGCCGCGGATCCGAAAGCGCTTTACCAGCCCGTTTCGGATCTCGCAATTGATACGGCAACAGCCACTGCGAAAAAATTAGGAATACGAAGAAGATCGCTTTGTAGAACAGGCTTAGTCGCGCGAAAGCGTTGAACGCGTCCGTCGACTGGGTCGTTCTCATTAGCATCAGTTCGAACTGCGGGAACAGCGCGCTCCCGGCGCCGAGTACTACGGTCGATACGATAGCCTCTTTAATTTGTCCGGTGCCTTTGGTGCGCGGGGCTTCTTCGCGATGCTTGAGCAAAACGAAGCTCATGAGCAATACTCCCGGCACGTAAGCCATCGGCACCGCCCAAAAGTACCGCTCGCCAGAAGGTAATGCGAGAAGCGGCGCGACCCCGAACAGCAGCTTCGCTAGCGCGACCATAAAGTTACCGGCGCCCAAACCTAAGAACAGCAGCCGAACTTGCGCCTGACCTAAAAAAATACCGAACACGCATGCCATTAATCCCGCGAGTACGCCGATCATTGTATGATCGAAGGTGAAGGCGAAAGGCAGGAGCGCTACTGCAACGGCGTAGAGTAAACCCGCGGCGATGAAGATTTTGATATGCCGTCGTGAAAGCGGTACGAAACAAGACAGGTATTGCAGCACCGCCGAGCCGATAAAAGCGAAAGACAGAAAAGCGAGCCAGGCACTCAATGCGGAAAAATTCTCGGTGGTCAGTTGCTTTGAGGCGACGACCAAAAATAAGTAATGCAAAAAACCTGCGACGAAATTAAGCGCGACGAAACTCTTCATCTTAGTGCATCCATGCTTTGCTCATCTCAACTTATGATGCCACGATAAATTTATGCGCGTCACGGTTCTTATACCGACCTACAATATGGGAGAATACCTACCCGCCCTGGCCGGCTCGATCTTAGCGTCGGGCCTTTTGCCGGAGGTTTACGAAATCCTGTTCGTCGACGACGGTTCGGTGGACGCCACGCCCCAGATCATTGAAAGCTTAGCTTCCGAATCCCAATTCGACGGAAAGATCCGTGCGCTAAGGCTGGAACCGAATCGCGGCCGGTTTCATGCGCGATTCGAAGGAGCGAGGCTCGCGAAGGGCGATTGGATTTTGTTCTTGGACTCTCGCGTGCAGGTGAAAGAAGGCTTCGCGCTCAACTTGCAGCGCGCGATCAAACGCGGCGGCGCCACGGTCGGTTGGATCGACACGGACGTGAGTAAAAATATTTACTCCCTCTATTGGCAGCGGTCTCACGAAACGGTCTTTCGCCGTCACTACTCGATTCGGACGCCGGTCGAGTTAACGACCACCAACTACGATCAATATCTTAAAGGCACGGGCATATTCGTTTGCCCGACTTCGCACTTTTTAGAGGTCTGCACGCATTTGGAGCGATTGAACATCCTGAGTGACGATACGCTTTTGCTGCGTGAATTGCTGGAGCTCGGGCCGATGCGCATCGATCCTTCGCTTGCCGTCAATTGGGAGCCACGCTCGGATCTCAAAAGTTTCCTTAAACGTTTTTTTGAACGCGGGCCCGGTTTTGTGGAATATCACGTTTTCAAGGCGCCGGGCCGGTACGCCGCCGTAGTCATGGCCGGCTTATTCATCATCGCGCTCTGGTCCGGCTTTAGCTTACGCTATCCCCTAGACGGAATTTTTTGGGCTTTGCTGGCGGTACCGTTAATTGCGTTAACGGCCCTGCCCTTCGGTAAAACATGGGGCGAGAGTTTTCGATTGATGCCGCTGCACACGTTGGTCATTTTGTTCTTCGGCGCAGGTGTGCTGCGCGGACTTTTTATGAACACTTTTAAAAACTTTAGGCTTCGGCCGCCAAGGCATCGACGATAATTTTACTCGGGCTCTGCCGCGGAAAACCGGTCGATCGGCCGTAGCGTGACGGATCCTCAAGGAATTCATCAACGCGTTCCTCGATGAATTTTGAAAGCAAGTTATTTTGGCCCAGTCCTTCTTCACGTTCGCTTTCGTTGCGCATCAGTAAACACGGCAAGCCTAAGTACGAGCACTCTTCCTGATTGCTTCCGCCGTCACTAATCAAGAACGACGCTTCGGAAAGTAATTTGATAAATATGCTAAACGGCAGACGGTCGACGAAAGTAACCCCCCGCGCGGTCATTTCGGTGCGCCATTTCGGATCAAGCTTAGCCTTGGTCTGCGGGTGCAGAACCCAAGTCACGGGCCGCCGGGCCGCGGTTTTCTCAACGGTCTTTAGGATCATTTTCCATTTTGCGTTCGAGCGGAGATTCTCGAAGCGGTGAATGTTCACGAGCGCGAAAGGCCAAGCACTTTTACCCGGAGCTGAAAACAGGCGAACCGAATCGGCCAAGGTGTTGCCGCCGGTGTCGATAATCCCGGAGGTGATTCCGGCCGCGCGTAGATTATTCGCCGCCCCCGGGCCGGGAGCCATGTGCCACGTCACCGATCGCGAAACTAAGCGCCGGTTGATCTCTTCCGGGAAGGGTGAAAATAGGTTCGGCGAGCGAAGCCCGGCTTCGACGTGCGCGACCTTCGCCCCCACAACTTTGCCCCAGTGCGCGCCCACCAGCGTCGATAGCGTATCGCCATGAACAAGTATAATCCCATCGTCATACCAAAGCGGTTTATTGCGCCACGCCCGGGCGAACCACCTGAGCGCCGCGCCGGTCGTTTCGAGATCTCGTTCGCTGCTTACGGGAGTCAGGATTTCACTCGGAGGGATGGCGAAGTCGGCGGCCTGTTTCACCAGATTGACCGGGCTTTGGCCCGTACTGACGATTTTCCAAGGTAAGCCACGGTTCGAAGCTTCTTGAAGTACCGGGTAAATTTTAATGAGTTCGGCGGCGGTGCCGGCCACAAACCAGAGTTTCATGTGCTTGAATCTTGGCACAAAATACGCGCCGGAGAAAGACGTCATTGACGGACAAACGCCACCCCCGTATCTCTCCGGGATGAAAAAACATTTTTTGTTTTTGCTGGCGCTGATGATCTGCCGGGCGACCGCCGCCGATCAGCTTTTGGTCCTTAGTGGCGGGGGCTCACCGCTCACGAACCACTACTCGCAGTATCTCCAGACGAAAACTCTGTTCAACGATTTGAACGCGCGGTTTCCGCATATGAAACCCTCCGTGCTGTTCGGCGCGGGGAATCGCACAGGCTCGGAGCTCGTGCTGGCCGACACCCACCGTTTGGTCAAAAACGGCGAACTTTCTTTTCACGAACTTAAGCCCGGAATTATCGACGGCAACGTGCCCGCAACGCTCGCGAATTTGAACGCCTACTTCACGCAACCAAGTCTTAAACAAATGTCCGGCCAAGAAACGATGTTTCTTTTCGTGAGCGATCACGGCATGCCTTTCGTTTTGCCGAACGGTCAGGTTGCGCGCGCGTTCGATAACAATTGTATTGAGATGTGGAACTTTCGCGCCGATTTACGTTCGGGCACGGTTGCGGAGGGCCCTTCGTCGCAACGATGCCTTTCGAAAGAACGATTGCGCGGCTTACTCACGACTCAGGTTTCGGCGGGCCGTGTTGTCTTCGCGATGACCCAGTGTTTTTCGGGCGGCTTCCACATGATGTCGGTGACCGCTAAAAATAATTATCCCAGCGCGAATCCCCGCATCTGCGGCTTCACCGCCGTTCCCGAAGATACGATTGCTTCGGGTTGTACCCCCGACGTCGATGGTCCCGGCTATCAAGGCTACGAACGCTCCTTTACCGAACACCTGACCGGCGTCGACGTCGTTACCGGGCATCGCCTACGGCCCGCCCGCATTTCTTTGCAAGACGCCCATCGCGAAGCGACGCTTGAGGATGTGACGAAAGATATTCCGCTCGCCACTTCCGACTTCTACCTTTGGAAATGGGCGCTCGCGATCGCAAAAAATAGCTTCGTCCCCCGCACCTCCGTCCTGAAAGTACACCAGGTGCGCGCGTTGATCGAGCAAGCGCTCATCGGCCAACGTCAGTCCGAGAGTCGGGGTTACAAAAACAAAGAACGCTTTTTCACGAGTGCGCAAAAGGCCCTAGATTTGTATCCCGAATACCGCGCGATTTTTGCCGGTCCGCTTTCCGAACACGTGAAGCTTGAAGGTCAACTCGACGCAGAAGTGGCCGAGGCCGAACAAACGCTCGGCGTATACACGCCTACCCTGCAGGTCTCGCAAAGCGCTCTGCTTAACGAGTGGCATAAAGCCGTCGCCGCCGGGCTCACGCGCGCGAACGCGGTCGAGAAAGCGATCGAAAACAAAGTTTACGGCGGTACCGATGCCGACACGCTCGTTCTTTTATCGATGTCCGTGCAGTCGGTGACCGTTCCCCCGACCGCGCGGATTCTAAGTGACTACCAAGGTAAGCGTGAAAGCTACGCCCTTGAATATGCTAAGCGTAACTTGCGCAAAGATCTTCGCGATCTCGCCCTGGCGATCGAGGATTTAAAGGTAACCACCGCGCAGATGGAAGAGCGCTACACGGAACTGATGAAGAAACATGGACACGTCCGCCGTTTGCTAATTTACCGGCAGGTGTTGGGCGCTTACAACGCGCTTGAAAAGATGGACGACAAAGTGGCGCTCAAAGAACTCGAAGGTCTTTTGGAATGCGAGATGGCCGAACTTAAATAGTTAGCCGGTGATTTGGTGGTTGCGGGCGGCCATCGCCGCTTCGATTTTCGTGTAGAGTTCGTTCAACACCGGACCGAAGCGCTGTTGAAGCGCATGCGCCGGTTCTTTGTGCCCGAAGGCGGGTATCAGGCTCGCGTAAAAACCCGAAAACGGTTCCGAAGATTTTCCGCGTAATTGAAAGCACGCCTCAGCAACTTCCTTTTCGGTGAAGCGGAATTGTTCTTCCGCCGTCAACAAGAGCCCTTGGCGCGCTTCTTTGTCGCCGCTTTTTTCGACCGTTATATCGACCGCGCGGTGAAGCATACCGACCATCGCCGTTCGCACGATACGCAACGCTTCGAGCGAAGGCACATCTTGGTGAAAGTGGTAAGCGGTCAGCACCAGGCGGTAACCGAGCAGCGCGGCCGTCATATCATGACGAACGAACGAACCTTCGGAGGCTTGGGGGTGCGCGACGGTAAGCTTGTTTTTATCCGCCAGCGCGATAAAGGCGCGGCCGGTTTTCCCAATTTGTAACAACAGCCAGTCCGACTGATTTTTCGCCCCACCCGTAAGCGAGAGCGGGCTGACCGGCTTCGTCGGCGCTTGCGATACCGGTTTCATGGGCGACGGGATCGCCGCGGCCTTCGCCTGGACCACGGGGACCGGCACAACTTCCAGCTTGGGTTGCTGAGACAAGGCGGCGGTCGCGGGCTCCGCCGGTGCTTTAACGCCTCTTAATTTTTTGAAAAATGAAGTGATGCCCATCTAGACCACTCATCGGCAGGCCTAGACGAAAATTCAAGACCTTGGCCGGAATTGCGGGTGCTGCCGTACAAAGTCGCGCATGGGGCCCGCTTTTTCGGGCGCACACTCGAACGGAATTTGTAGATGTGATCGTTCCCAACGACCGAACCAAGTCGCGCCCATCGGTTTCTCAAGATCGGACAGCACGCTTGCGGCGATGGTCGTCTCCTCCTTGGGTCCGCTGGCGTGGCCATGCCCAAGGTAAAAGCCACCCGCGAGGATAGCGACCCTTACGGGCGTCGCTTGGCTGTAAGTGTAAAGCATAGTGCCGCCGTCGGCGGCTTCGCGGGACTTGGCGCGCAAACTTTTAAAGCATTCCACCGACCACATCTCACGATTTACCTTTGAGGAGTACGGGTCAAAGAAGATGAGGTGCGGTTTGTATTTCTCATTTTCGATCAGTTTGCGGAAATCGCCGTGGCGCAGCTCCCAAGAAATTTTACCTTCACTCCACTCACCTTTATCGAGCAGCGTTTCGATCGCTTCGGTGAAGCCCGCGAAGTGCGCAAACTGAGCGGCATGTTTGAGTGCGTACCGGAGCAATTCAAGTTCACGTTCAAAGCTAACGATGCGCAGGGGCCGGGCGCCGGGTGTCTCTTTGGCGCAATGAAGCGCGGCGAGCGCATTCGCGGCCGCGCCGAGACCGACGTCGAAAATGACGAGCTCGGTATCCAAATCCTTCATGAGCCGCTCGCGCAGATCAGACTGCGTTACGTAAAGCGCGTTGGCCTCGGCCCAAGGGCCGACGGGATTGTGCATGATTTCATTTAACTCTTTATTACGTATCGAGACCACACCGAGGGTTGTGGTCACGATTTCAAAAAGCGGATGGTTCATAAAGTAGGATGAAGTTCGCCGGTTCGTGGGTGCACGAGCTGGCGTGAATTTTTATAAATCCTGGGCGTACGATACAAAGCCCGCATGGCTTTGTGCTTAGGCATGATTTTGTAAATCGATGAGTACTGTTTCATTAACTGACGGTGCACGACTTTTGAATGCTTGCCGTTCACGTGCGGAAAAATGTGATGCTCCACGTGGTAGCCGAAGTTAAGCGATAAAAATTCAAGAATCGGATGATTGGTTACCGTTAACGAATTGACGAGCGGATCATTGACGTTGGTGAGCGGACTAAGATTGTGGTTCGTGGCGATGTAGCTCATGAGCCAATAGTTTTGCATCATCGTGGGCACGATAAAGCCCCACACCCAATTGCTGGGCCCGATCAAATACAAATAGCCCGCACCTAACAATAATTGGAAGCCTAATTCCCAGTTCACCCGCTTGTGGTTCATTTGATCGAACCCGCGATTACGAAAACGCATCCACACTTGCGCCGCGAAATTATGAAATGAAAACCAAAAGAAAAAATAAAGCAGCGAGCGTTTATGGCCCGAACCCGGCGTGTACGGAAACATGAATTTCATGAAACGGCTGAGCTTAAATATCCGCAAGTTCGGAAAAGCATCGGGATCGGTGATGAGTTGCTGGGAGTGCCCGTGGTGCAAACGATTGTGCGAATAGCGCCAGTACGTCGGCGATAAGAAAAACGGCGCCACGCCGAACAAGAATAAGAAGTCTTGCACGCGCTGGCTTCGGATGATGCTTCCGTGAAGAAGTTCGTGGCCGATGAAAGCAATATTGCCCGTGCAAACGCCGAGCACGATGCCGCTCAATAATTTGAACGGCCAAGCGATGCCCGCGAACGCGATCAGATAAACCATCGCGAAAGAAACCGCGACGAACACCGCCATCAAACCTAAACGCCAAGGATTCGGTTTGAAGATTGCGGGATCTAAATTTTTTATTAAAGCCTGGCGATAGAAACTGAGTTTACGTTCTTCTTCAACGGGGTCGTGTTCAACCTGTTTGAGCAGACTCGCCGGGGGCGCAATCATTTCTTTCATTTTAAGCGGATCTAGTTCGATCATCTTGAAAATTGCCTCAATCCGTTCTTTAACGAAGACCTTATTCAATGGCCGATTGGCTAAGGAAAGCAGGTTCTTCGGTGAGTTTCAAGGCGACTGTATCAGAGATTCTTCGGGAATTTCAGTCCAATGGTGTTTTGACCGACGGTTCGGGTGCGGTGAACCAAAATATTGGCCGAATAGCCGCGGTGGAAGACTGCGGTCCCGGTGATCTCGTTTTTATGGACAAAAAAGACTACCTAGAAACGATCCAAAGCCGGAGACCCGCGGCCGTAGTCACGAACGCGGCGCTCGCGAAACTATTTGCACCCTCCGACGATCTCGCCGTGCTCACCGCGGCGAACGTCGGCTTAGCACATGCGTTGATAAAGCAAAAATATGGAGCACGCGATTGGGAACGCGCGGGTTGGAGCGGCATTCACGTCTCCGCCGTCGTGCACGAAAGCGCCGAGATCGGCGAAGGTTCGATCGTCGAACCACGCGCGGTCATCGGCGCAAACGTGCGCATCGGTAAAAATTCACGCGTCATGGCCGGCGCCGTTTTAGAAAACGGCGCGGTTATCGGCGACGATTGCGTTATTCACCCGAACGCCGTTGTAGGTTGGGACTGCCGCATCGGGAACGGCGCCGATATCGGCTCGGGTAGCGTCATCGGATCCGAAGGTTACGGATTCGCGCAAGATGCGAAACGGCAAAGCTTCGCCATCCCGCAAACGGGTATCGTCGTCATCGAAGACCGCGTTCGGGTCGGTGCGAACAACTGCATCGACCGCGCCGCCTATAAAGAGACACGCATCGGCGCCGGCACAAAATTAGACAATCTTTGTCACGTCGCCCATAACGTGACGATCGGTAAAGACTGTTTGCTTACCGCCGGCCTCATCGTCGCCGGTTCGACGAACATCGGCGACCGCGTGATCACCAGCGGCCAAACCGGAATCCTCGATCATTTGAGCATCGCCAGCGACACCGTCTTTCTTCATCGCGCGGGCGTAACAAAAGACATCGATAAACCCGGCGCTTACGCGGGGCTCCCATTACAACCGTTGGGCGATTACATGAAGAACAACGCCGTCGCGCGTGATCTGGTCGACCTGCGCAAGCGACTCATCGCTTTAGAAAAAGATAAGTAAATTTGTCGAAAAAATTGTACTCGGTGGCCGTCGTGACGGATTCACTAACTCTTCCCGCTTTCATTTGGTGAAGAGGAGCACCGCGATTGCATTAAAGAACCCCGCACGGCTCAACGCGAAGTCTTAAATTGAGACCCGCGTGTACTTTGGGGAGATTATGTCAACATCGCCAGGAACATCAAATGCGGACGTCGATGCAAAACTCGAACGTCACAACCTACGTTTCGTACTTAGCTTTTCGGCGCTTCTGGTTTTCGCTTTCGTGCAAGTGGCGACGTGGGGCGATCACGCTCTCGAAATTCGTTGGATCCAAGTTGCCGATAAAACCGGACTCGCTTCGGTCGAGCAGCTCGAGCGGATGGCAAAAATTTGCGTCGAGTTGAAGAAACGCGATTGCGTTGAGTACGCTTACCTACGGCAGTCGCAGATGGACAAACGAAACGCCGTTCGTCTGGCCGAATTTCAAATGAGCCGCGGCAAGTACCGCGAGGCGCTCGGTTCGTTAAAAACTTACGTCGCGTCGAACAAACAAGATTTTCGCGCGCTCATGGTTTACGCCGAAGCGTTGACCGAAGTGGGCCGCTTTGATGAAGCCGCGCAATATTATGAGTACATCATTTCGAAGGCGCAGACCTTACCGAACGAAGCCGTAAAGAACTACGTGAAATGTTTGGCCCGCGCGAAACGCTACCAGCAAGCCCAAAATGTAATCTATAAAGTGAAAAAGACTTACCCCGGAACGACCGGCTTCATGGACGGTGAACTACGCGTGCTCGCGGGCTTAAAATCAGGCCCGGCACCGAACGCTAAGGGTCGCTACTAATTCTCGATAAATTTTGCTTCGGGAATTTGTGCCTTTGGCCGGATATTATCTTCTTTGAACGAGCGCATCCGTTCGATAATTTTCTGTTGGCTCACGAGCGGAAAACGCCACAAGACATGATCGAAAGCCTTCGGTGCCTGCCCACGCAAATCGAGGAGCTGCACGCAAGTCTCACTGTCGAAGTCATCATCCAGGACCTGCAGCGCACCGGTGATCGCGTAATAAATTTCGCGCCGCTGTTCTATCTCAGGTTTTTGTTTAATAGAGATTTTTTCGATTAATTTTGCGATTTCTAAGGCGTACTTTAAACGGCTGTCGGGTGACTGTTCGGTGTTGTGCTTAGTCGCGAGCGCGTCGATTTGATTGCAGCTTTGGCAAGCGGGACTGAGCTTGCGGTAATCTTGCGCTTGCGAACCTGCGAGCGCGGCCGCTGAAAAGGCCGTGAGGAAAACCGTCGTGATCAGTTCGACCTTCACTTCTTACTCCCCGTGTTACCGCCGCCGCTCTTCGGGAACCAACAAGCGTCCGCGGGCGTTCGCGGCCATGGCTGGTCATGGGGCGCGCTGTAGACCGAGCAGTATTTGTTGTCGCCGCAGACGAATTCCACGTGTCCGTATTTCTTGCCGCGTTTAGTTTCGCTCTTCGTGTACGACAGCACGGCTCCCGCCTGCTTACAACGCGAATCGGTCGGCGAGATTTTGGTGTAACCGCATTTCGCCATCTGCCCGTTTTTGCAATCGACGAACATTTTGCCGTCACCGCAACCACCGCCGCAATCTTTCTGCCCGCCGATCGAGGGCGACATGCACTGAATCATCTTGGCGACGGCTAGGCCGCACATCGTTCGGCCGCCAAATTTCGATGGAGCGCAATCGCGCTGCTTGGCTTCGCCGCACTCTTTCGCGGTTTGCGAAAAAGGACCGCTGTCGGTCGCCGCCGTAAAATCCCCGCGTGGATTTGGCTTCGTCGTGTCTTTTCTTGCGCGCTCGTAATCTTCTTCGATTTCGTTGCGGTATTTTTTCTCGAGCGCGTCCTGGTCCATCTTTTGTTTGAGCAAAGCCTGCAGCATCGTCAACCCGGGACTACTCTTCGCCGGCGCCGCTTGCACGGGCGCCGGAGCCGAAGGCACAACGACGGGAACGATCACGGGCTCGGCCAGTTCGGCGGCGTGAACCTGTGGCGCCCAAAAGCTAAAGATCAGGAGAAACAATATCGGTAACGATGGGATACGTGCATCCGACATTGGGCTTAGGGAACGTCTTTCCACGAGCGGAAGTTATTTAGCGTTCCGCCATTGTCGGAATCTTCTTCGCGAACATAGACGTTTATCCGGTAGGAAACCGGATCGTACCAAGCGTCACGGCAAGTAAAAGTATAATCTACGAACGAGCCTCCGACGTATCCGTCGGTAATGGCGCCGGCCCCGCCCAAATCCGCAGCGGAATAGCTTGTGTTGCGTTTGGCTAATAGAAAATCACTGGTGGTATGCCGGTTACTTCCCCAGTTTGCGACCCAGGCTGAAGATACCTTTGAGGTATTAGACTGGGGCACCGTCAAAGTCGTTTCATCGGGAAGATTGATCAGCGCTCTCTTCTTCGGAAAATCACTGACTAGTTCTATTGCCGAGCCACCATAGCAATCAACCGGCGAAACTCCACCTACCGGCGTGCAATCTGTCGTTACTTCGGTCCCCGGCTTGTAATATCCGACCGTGTTACTAGCTAAATAGTAGGACGGTTGAAAAATCATGAGGCGGCAACTTGTCGGTAACCAAGAATAGGAAAAAATCAGATCACTATAATAAAGACGACCCTCAGGAACAACGACCGTACAATTCACCGACGGTGTAGCGATACTCGCGGCGCAGGTGGTAGTCCCCGTCTCGGTAAAAGTCAGACCATTATCATAATTAATACCGGTGAATTTAGTGCTCATTTTCAAGGCTAATGGTGCGTCCGTAGAGACGCCGGGAGCCGGGGTACCCGGATCTGTAGGCGGTACGTAGGCCGCGGCCGTTTCACCTTTGTCCTTACACGCGCCGGCGAGCAAAATACTAAAAGAAAACATCAGGATGTAGAACTTGTTTATCTTACGCATCCATTCATTTTCGTTGATATGAACCGGAGCGAAAAGAACTGTCGGCTGTCCTCGACTATCTTAGGACTCGACCTCGACGTTCGCCCGGCGCCACTCAACGGAAAATTATCGAGACGCTGCTTTCGGATTTTCAATCGTCGAAAAATACAAAGCCAATGCGGTAATGTCCCGGTCACTTAACGAAGCGGCGTAACGGTTCATCAAGTTGTTCGTGCGCTCGTTGTTCCGGTAATAAATCAATTGATTCATTAGGTAGCTTTCGGATTGCCCGGCAAGCTTCGGGATACTTGAGTGCGACGTGCCGCTTTTGTAATCGGGATTGAGGTGGCAAGACACGCAATACAATTTTGCCAGTTGCCTCCCCGCTTCGGCTTCGTTGACACGCTCGGGCCGCAAAGGCGTCGGTGCCGGTTCGGAGGCGAGCCCCTTTAGCCCCGCAAAGTATCGGGCGGCTTCGTGCATTTGTTCGTCGGTCAGCCCCGAAGCGATTTCGTTCATGGTGTGAGAAGGATCAATGCGTTTGCGCCATAAAAATGCGTTCAACTGCAAGTATAAATAGTTTTCATTTTGTCCGGCAAGTCTTGGTAAGCGTGGCTGCGCTTGGTGACCCGGCCCGCCGGCGCCGTGGCAACTAAAGCACTGTTGGATAAATCCCGAAGCTTGCGTAGCCGGAGCGGAAGGAGCCGAAGGGTCGGCCTGCGTTTTCTTGCGTCCTTTTTCGGGAGCACCGGCGTCGGCCCACGCACCGATGGCCGCACGTTCGGCGGCGGTCATGCCGGCCGCTTGTGAACTTCCGGGCGGCGGCATCGATTGCGTCGTCACGACCCGCTGTTTCAGCTTACCGCTATCGGCGTAGGATTTGGCTTGCCCGTATTCGAGCCAATCGGGACCGGAGCGCGACGGATGGCAGGCGGCGCAGTTCTTCGCGAAGATCGGGCGGATTTCGGCGTAACCGTTAACGTCGGCACCTTCCGTCTTCACCTTTGCCGCGAGCGGTTTGTGCGGTCCGTTCGAAGGCGCGCAGGCGTTCAACAATATGAGAAATAAAAAAATGATTTTCACGTTCATTTTTGCTCCCGGCTAACGGGCTCAAGAGACATGAGGTATTCGGTCATGGCGACCAAGTCCTCACTGCTGAGGGCCGAGGTGTTTTGAATAACGTCGGCCATTTCTCCCGCCGGCGATTTACCTTCGCGGTTAACCCCCGAACTCAAAAAACGTAGCCAATCACCGCGGCGCCAGGTTCCGCGACCGGTTCGCACATCCGGAGTAATGTTAGGCGGCATTCGGCCCCCGATGGCGATGTCCGAACCCGACATCCAGAGCGAAGTAGTTAGGCCACCGAGCGGATCCCTGGGCGTGTGGCACTCGGCGCAGTGAAACAATCCTTCGACCAGGTAAGCGCCGCGGTTCCACACTTTGCTTTTTAAAACGTCGGGTCTGAATGCGCCCTGCGCTTGCAATAGATCTTCACTAGCGTTGCCCATCGGCGCGCGGAAGAAGACGGCTTGCCAAAAATAAAGCAGCCAGCGCTGGTCAAACGGGAATGAAATGGAGTGGCTTAAATTTCTTTTTTCGATCGCGGGAACGGAACGAAGATAATCCCACATTTTGCGCAAATCGGAATCGGTAATGCGCGTGTACGATCGGTAAGGAAACGTAGGATAATAGAGTTGACCGTCGGGTGATACGCCTTCGCGCAACGCCTTTTTAAAATTTTCGAACGTCCAAGATCCGATGCCCGTCTTTACGTCGGGCGTGATGTTCGGCGTGCGAAAAGTTCCGAAGGGCGAACCAAGCTCGAGCCCGCCCGCGAATCGTTCATCTTGGCTCACGGAATGACAATCGGTGCAGCCCGCCGCGCGCACTAAGTAAGCGCCCTCGGACAGTTCATCGCCCGTCAGCGCAGGGGCCGGCGCGGCGAAACATATTGAAATAGAGAATAGGAAAACCTTAAGGAAGTTTTGCATAGTAGCGCGCGAGATCGCGCATCTCTTTCTCGCTCAGCATTTTCGCCATCGGGGTCATCAACGGGTCGTAGCGTTGCCCATCGTGAAAGGCTTTGAGTTGTTTAAAAAGATATTCTTCTTTTTGTCCGGCTAGATTAGGCCAAAGGTCGTTCGCGCTGACGCCCTCGGGGCCGTGGCAAGCCATGCACACCGAAGCTTTTTGTTTGCCGGCGTTTTCATCGGGCGTGGCGTAAGCCTGCGACGCCACCAAGATCGGCATAAACATCGAAACAAGCGCCGAGAAAAACACAAACTTTGCGAAATCGAAACGAATCATCACTACTCCTATAAACTTAACTGCAAAATGAGGAAGCTGGCGTTTTGCCCGGCCTCGCCCGTGCTGCCCGCTTCGCTCGGGTGCGTAGCCTGCGCCAACTCGGTGCGGGCCTGAACGACGACGTTCGGACCGACCGACCACCAAAAACCGAACCCGTGCCGCTGGTAAAAATCGGAAGCAAACTTTTTATCGGGCGTTAGTAAATCGTATTTATATATGAGGCTGAAGCGCTCGCTGAGGCGGTAGTTCATCGACATGAGCCACCCCTCGGACCGCGAGGTCTTCAAGCTAGTTACGTAGGCAGGGTCTTTCGCGAAACCTTGGCCCAAGTTCGCGCCCCAATTTTTCGCGGTCACGTGCTCGAACCGGAATTCGGCGGGAATGCGGTCGTTGGTCCACCGGCCGACCGACAGCAAAGCGTAGAGCGAAGCGGCTTGCCGCGATTCACGGGCGGGTTCGTGATCATGGTAGCTGAAGCTTGTGCCGAGCATAACCGGGCCGGGCATGTAGCGTACGTTAAGCACGGTGCCCCAACGGTTGGCCGCACCTTTATTTAAAGTTTGCCCGGTTTGATTCTCGCCGTTCACGACGGCAACGTCGTAATGGAGTTTGTCCGTGGGCGTCCCGGAAAGTAGCGCTCCGGTTTCGAAGGTGTACCATTCGGTCGCCGACTGCACGCGAACGTAGGTGCGGTGTTCGTCGGTGATAAGACCGAAAGGCACGCGGAAGCGTCCGATCAAAACGGAATCGGCCCAGCGGGGTTTTGCGCCTTCGGGCCCTAGATTAAAAAGTGCGTACGTGTCCCGGTAAGGCGCCGCCGCGAAACCGCCGAAGTTGTGTTCAATCACGAGATGAATTCTTTTATCGGCGTCGAGCGGAGCGTGGCCCGCAACCGAAGCGGACATAATTCCCATCCCGTCGCGCGAAGCTTTTGCCCGATCGGGGAGGTAATAGAGCGCGCGGAAATCTGCGCTGACGTAATCCTGCGCGAGCACGGGATTGATCTTGTAGCCGTGGGCCCCGTAAAGCTTACCGTAAACGGTTCGTGGTCCTCCGCCGACGGGACTGATATGGCAGGCGGTGCATTTCATCACGTTAAGGCGGACGGCATATTCGGGGTAGGCCGAGGCAAATAGTGGCCAGAGACTGAGGAGTGTAAGAACGGTAAATCGCGCGATCATTGGACCATGCAATTACCCCCGGGCCTTCTACATAGCAATACGGATTGAAATAGGTTTCCGGTTGTCCAAAATGGGTCTTAAACTTCGCGTGTTTGGCGCACCGACATCGGCACATTAAGATCGGCACATTGACATCGATCTTCAGCCCGCTAGCATGAGCTATGACGTTGAAATACGGATTGAAATCGTGAATCTTCATTCGCCGGTAGAAAGCAAATTGTGGGAGTTCTTGGATGGGCTGCGAATTCCCTGGCGCACCTCACTCGCCGAACTCGAACGGCTGTTCGGTCTTACGCACAAAAACCATTCGGAGTACGTGGCGTGGCCGGGCTCGCTCGATATGCTTTCGGCCGATCCTAGTTCCGTCCAGGCCGAGGTCTGGAATAATCCACGCAAAGATCTCCCGCCCGAGCGTTGGGCGATCGCGTTTCTCACCGGCGATGCGGGCAGAAGTTTTTCAAACCTTCGCGCACGAATCACGCAAGATTTGGGAATCGGCGAAGCAAGTGAGCTTTCGAACGCGAAAGAAGTAAACTGGGCATACGGACGAGCGAGCGTAAGATTAATTTTTGGCTTCGACCACGGGTCCGGTCAACCACCCAGTCTCACGATGTACATAAGCGCGGGTTACATCCGACCGGCCACCGAGGAATTTGAAGAGACCATCGAATCCGCGTCGCTTACGGAGCTCGTGCCCGAAGCGGGCCTTAGATTATTTCCCGTTCTTAATGAGTCGGCCGTTTACGCGGTTGAGTTTCGGTATCTTTCACCGAATCCTTTTCCCGACGGCAAATACCTCATGGGCCTGAGTAAGGACCGAAAAGCACTCGTGTTGGCGCACGAGTTCGTCGGCGCTTTGATTCCGGTGAGCCGGCTTGAATACCTTGCGACGGTCACGTCGGTTGAACGCGGTTTTTCGGAATATTACGTGTTCGGCCGACTTGGCGGCGCGGATCAATCGGTGTATTCCAGAGATGGTCAAGTGCTGCTCGCGCGCGCGGAAGATCTGGAACTCGCGAGAAAAACGGCACTTCGTTTTTCGAAATTGACCGGTTTGAAAATTGTCGAAGAAATTCAGAATAACCAGTATTGAACGAAAGTGCGTAAGACATGAAATCGATTGAAGAACTCAGTGCCGACCATCTCATGTCCCTCATCCCGGCCGAGATTCAAACTCACCTCGCCGATCCGTCGACCGGCGAGCTCGTGACCGGGGCTTCATCATTCACCGTGGTGAAAGGCGCCGACAATACCGTCGTTCAATTGCCCGGCCTCGTCCAATTGATGAACCCGTTCCTCGAAGCGGTGGCGCAATCTCAAGGAATAGCCCTCGCGGAGGCGGAGGAGCTCGATGTCCAAATGGGCCACTGGAAAGTACAGGCCGGCGGATTACTTTTAAATAACGTAATCATCGACTTCCGAAGAAGTTAACTGAGCGCTCATGCGCCACGAGTGGCGTACTGATTGCAAACTTTCCCGAATAAACTCACCGGCGGGATTGTGTTCATGCTTTTCAGAAAATTCTTTGTGGCGAAAACTCTTGTTTACACGGTTGCGGCTTGGACTGCCCTAAGCATCGGGCCGGTCGCTCGCGCGGCCGCTCCCGGGCAAAAGCTCGTCGCGATCAATGAAGACGGCCTAACTCTAGGCCAATTGTTAAATGAAATAATGGCGGACAACGGACTCTGGTCTTTAGATTCCGTAACGGGCAAGGTGGTCTTCAACGGACCCGTAATTTTAAATCCGCGGCGACTTAAGCCATCCGAGCTTCACGAGTTGAAATCGTTGGTCGACGCCGGGACTTGGACGAACGAGGGCACGACCTACGATCTCGGGAAAAGTCCGCTCATTCTTAATGATAGGCGCAGCTATTTCGGTAATATTATCGAAGCTATGTTCATGAAAGAAGAAGAAACGCCCCAGCCTACGTCCCGCCGAACGGCAGCCCCCGATTCAACGCCGATGCAGATTTTAGAGAATTCGATCGCGCAGCTTTCCGGGAACGACTACTTTATCGACAATGCCACCAGTACGATCATCATCACCGGTGCGTTAGCCCTGCCCGATTTTTTAAACGGCGATGCGGCCGAGAAAGTCTGGGAGATTCTTCTCTCGGAAGAACCGTGGCTATCTCCGGTCGGAGTTTACTTTGATTTTCGGAAATCGCCTTCCGTACAATTCGAGAAATCCCGACGTCAGCGAAAAGACCTTAGTGAAAATATCAGACAGCATCTGGCTACTTCGCCCCCCGAGGCTTATTCGGACAGACTCGAACCCGTTGACTTGATGAAACCCTTGTCAGGCTGTGCGAGAGTTCTTAATAAAAACCGGTGATGGGTGATGCTCACCCGATCTTTACCGCTTAGGAGTTCAGATGACTGCTTGGACGTCGGCCCTCATACTTTTCGCCTCGCTATGTTTTTCGGGCAATGCTTTCGCCATAGACTTCGCGCAGTCTTGCAATAGCTCGCAGATGGACGCCGGCTGCTACAACCGGAGCAACGGAGCTTACAACATCGGATGCACATGCCCCTTCCCGCGAGCGGCAAGGTCAGCCGTTAAAGCCAAGAAATATAAGGTGCGCTGTGATGACTCACAGATGGAGGCGGGTTGTTACAATGTGGGGAACGGTGCGTACTATACAGGATGTGTTTGCCCGTTTTAGATTTCTGGCTGGACCTGCGGTCTGCGCTCGAAAATGGAAAATCGAGAATAGAGGATTTTTGCTTTGCAAAAATGGCGGAGAGGGTGAGATTCGAACTCACGAAACACTTTTGGTGTTTACTCGATTTCGAATCGAGCGCCTTCGGCCACTCGGCCACCTCTCCGCATGAGTTTTGAGCGGATTTTCTAGATAACACTATTCTGCAGCCGGCGCCAAATCGTTTTGGTGCGCCCGGGGCGCAAAGTGCCTATCGACCCAGGGCGTCCAAGCTTAAGAAGCGCCTTAGCGGGCGATCGGCGTCGCTTTGAGTTTGAGAACGACTTTCTTGCCCGGTCTGACGGTGAGGTTGGGCGTGATGATTTTCATCTCGTCGCTTTGGGCGAGAACCTTATAGGACTTTTCGTTCAAGTCAGGAAAGGTGATCGCGAAGCCGTCGACTACCCCGTCACGCATTTCACCCTTTTCGGTCGAGCGCACCATCACCTTGATCGAATCGCATGACCGCGCGGCCTTATCTCCCTTCACCCAAAGTTCGCAGCGGCCTTCGATAATCTGCGTGCGTGTCTTCGTTCGAAGCGCGGCCTCGGATTTATTATCGGTGACGGTGGTCGCGGTGTTCACGCCGCCGTCGAGCGGTATGGTCGGGTTCGATGGAGAGGGACAACCTTGCGAAGAGTCTTGGCTGGCCGGGCATTCCATCGCGACGGGAATTTGGCCGGCGCTTCCGTTTTTGCGGGAGGATCCGCAGGCCGGAAGAATCATCATGAACGATACCGAAAGTGAAACAATCCAAGTTTTCATAAACTTGTCGTACCATCGAACAAGCTGCGTCGCCAATCTGAAAACTTGCGTCACCTTGCCAAAGGCACTACGAACTACGCAGGGGATTTTGCTCATGCGTTTGCTGTTTATCGCGCTCGTTTTATTTTCGGCCGGCTCGATCGTTGCCGCCGCTTACACTTCTAAAACTGTCGAGAATTATTTGGCCTACGCCAACGTTGAATCTCGCACCTACGCGCACGGCGATGCCGGCGATCCCTCGGGTTGGCGCGACTGTACCGAGATGGTGAACACCGGCAACGAAATCGGCCTGGTCTGCGAAGGTGTCCGCACCATCTTAGTCCACGGCGGCAAGAGCGTGGACGTGAATTACTTTGTGAATACCGCTTCGCGAAGCTCGACCCGTACAAATTTAAGGTCGAGATGGAAGTGTGTCAGTAGTTAATCTACTTCATAACCGCGGGAGAAGAACTGTTCGCCGGCGTGGACAACGAGGCCGGCTGATCGGTCGGAATGCCCGCGATTTGATTCGCCTGAACTTTTTCGCCGACGCAACGGTAGATCTGACTATTGATCGTCGTTATAAGCTCCTGGGCCTTAGACACATGCAGCTTCTGTTCGGCCGTCAGCTTCATTGACGGCTGAAGAGTCATGATCGGGCTTCCGAGCAAATCCCGGTCAGGATTATAATTTGGATTGGGCAACCGGTATCCTAGCGGCTTTTTCTTAGTCGGTTCAAATACGATATGGATGATCAAGTTTCCCGAAGTCTTCTTGGGTGCGATATCAACTTTCGCCGGATCGGCGTTGTCGGTAGAGACAATCATGTCCGTCGGAAGCCCCTGCGGGTTGAATTTCGCGATAACGTTAAACCAATTTGATATGGGTGTTGTTTTTCCATCTTTGGTCTCAACTTTACGAATACGCCCGCGATATTCTCGATCCTTCCCGTCACTATTCGTCGGGCAGGTCCAATCCTCAGGCTGATAATTAGCCAAAATATTACTGTTCGCCGCCCCGACTTGATTACTTACCGCATCCAGCGCGGGCGCATCTTTGTACATAGCCTCGTCCGCTTGTTTACGAAGCTCGGCGCACGATGCCGAATACAATGGATCCCACTTACACCACGCCTCTTTCGTTACGTCCGAGGTAACGGCACCGATGACACCGGAGACGGCCATCAAAGCAATCGCGCCGACGGGAATCGCCATGACGATCGCTTCGGCTTCCGGAACAAATTGAAACCAGGCCGCCGTCTTTTTTTCTTTTAGCCCATTTTGCAGCTTCTCAAATTGCGGGATAAGCGGCATGGCCGGGTCGTAAGTCCATTTCACGCCGTTTACTTCGAAATCAAATTTTCCGAGTTCTAAGTAACGTAATTCAACTTTTCTTAAGCCATCATCGACGATGAGCGAGTCGCCCACGCGCTTGAATGTCGGAAAATACTTTTGCTTAGCTAACTCTTGCACGATTGATTTACGATCAACCGACCTAAAATCCTTCAACATGACTTTTTCAAAATCGCGAATATTTTCGACGATCGCGGATTGGCTCACGACGTAATCAAACATGGTACGAACTAGCGCCGAGTCACCCGCCTTCTTCTGCGCGGGCGTTAACTTCACCCCGCTCGCGAATAAGAGCGAAGGCATGAAAATGAATTGCAGACTGAGCACCACGGTCAGGACTGATCTTGTAAATGACATAACTCTATTTTTTCCTGTTTTCATACCGCACGGCCAGGCCAGAAATGTAAAAAACTTAGAGGTGCCGAGTGGTTAAACGCTACGGAGCCCGTCAACTCGGGTCTATCGGCCCTTGGTCTGGCACCCACAATGCAAAACAGGCATTCATATAAAAGGAAGTGGCTTTGATGATCGGGAGACTTTTTCTGATTTTGTGGGTGGGAATATGGACCGGGATGGCTGGCGCGGACACCGGTTCGTGCGCTCCCCTCTATAGGGACGCGTACATCGAATACATGAAGGCCGGTCAGAACAAAATGCCCGACGACGTCATGATTTACCTCGTGCATTTCGATCATTCGGCCGGATTAAGTATCGCGTACGACGAAGCCCGCCCCTTATTTGCCGCGCTAAACACGCCGGAAGAAAAACAAACGGCCGTACTTAATCAATTGTCCGAGAAAATGTTGAACGGCGAGCTATGCCCTGGGGCGGTCAAGCTTACACTGGAACAAGTTACGCAAACGCTACGCCCGGCGCTCAAGGATTAGGATTTCGCGAGAGCGTGCTTTTTCCTGAACGTTTATGGTTCGCGCCGTTACGTACGCGGGCCATTTTAATAAAAATCCTTTTAACGTTTCGGCGTGCGTGAGTGGATTTAAAACAATCCGCTTCGCGACGAGATCATCTCCGCTACCCCACCGCTCTAATATCTTAACGATGTTATGGCCACCTACGCCCGCGATGACAATCACGCCCGCGAGTGGCCCGGGCAGGTCTTCGGCGCAAGACACCGTAAAGCTCGCGCCTTCATTCTCACCTAAACGTTCTTTTAAATTCGAGATGATGTGGGGAACGCGGTCCACGAAGTGAACCGTTCGGAAGCGGCCGCTCGCTAGGGCCGCTTCGCCGAGGTAGCCGTGATCGCAGCAGATATCCCAGAAGTCTTCGCCGTCGATGCCCTGCTCGAGCATCGTCTTTAATCGTGGCGGTAACTGAATCAATTGCCCGATCCGGTATTGCCGCTTTCGGAAATGCGCGCGGGTTCGGACTTCGTCCAGCATACTCCACGGCCGCTTTCGCCGCGGAGACCACCTGGAACACGACCGAAGAATGATTCGTAAGGGTAAGAAGCGTCACGCTCGTAAGACACGCGACCGTTCGTGCTGGGCTTCAAGTGCGCAATGTCGACGCCGCGCTTGCTGACTAAGCTCAAACCTTCTTCACCGAACGGCGGAAGGCCGGTCACTAAACGAACGTTCGTGTACTTATCCCATTTCTGCGGGAATCCGTGCTGAACCCAAACGGTTTTCGTCGCGGGATCAAACTTCAGATACGTCATGGGGAGACCGGTCGGCTCCCAACGGCAGTGCAATTCATCGGCGGGATCGAGTTCGAATTGCTGGCGCTCTTCAAGTTGCTCAACTTGCGCGGCTTCGACGCGGGGGCGCGGGCCGGGACGAGGACCGGCGCTGCGACGGCGGACTTGTCCGGGTGGGCAATCGGCTTGGATGATGACTTCTTCACGGGGGGCCGCGTGGCGAGGCCGTGCGCGGGGACGATTCAACTCACCGTCGTCGGCGATAATTTCGCGGCGGGGCGCGCGCACGGGGCCCGAAGCGCTGCGAGTTTCACGCGAATCATCGAGGCGGGTGACCGCTTCGCCCGCGGCGGGCGGCGCGCTGACAACGACGGGTTCTTTAGCTGCGGGAGCCGACGGGCGGATTTCATCCGAGTTGTCTTCGAGCGGAGGTGCGACCGGCGCGCTTTGTAATCCCGCGGTGGGTACGGCGTTCTGGCGCGGAACCGTGCGCATCTTGGCTTTTTCACAGGCCGAAACCAATAGGCAAAGGCACATCACGGTGATGAGATTTAGATTACGCATAGGATTTTTCCTCCAGTAAGGCAGAATTGCAATCGCGTGACCATGGCCGGGCGGGCGCCAAGTGCAATTTATCGCTTATGGATCGAATTTCTTGAGCAAAAGAGACAACTTACGTCAGTTCGCGCCCGGAAGCGGCCCGTAGGCACCATCGATGATCTTCGCGATAATCCCGGAAACTTCGGTGCCGGCTTCGGAAACTTTGATCTCGGCGACCAAACCATATTCGTTGTCGCCGGGAAAGTAGCCCGCTTGGATGAATTGCCGGCCCGAAGGTTTATGCGAGAAATAGGTCAGGTAACCGTCGGCTTGTGAAAACTCTTTTAGTTTATCTTCGCCCGTGGAGCCCGGCTCCCCGCTCATCACCTTTTCGATTAATGTTTTCTCGAACGCTTCGAGGCCGCCCAAGCGCGCGGGCTTGCTTAAGCTAAAGGTCTCGCCCTTATAAAATTCGTGCTCTTCGCGGGGCGCTTCGAACTTTTCTTCTAGATCCCAAGTGCTGGTGCCGAAATCCATTTAGTAATGCGGCGGTTTTTGATCCGCCGGTCCTATGGGTTGACCGTCGCCGTTGCGTTCGCGGTACTGGTTGAAGAACTTTTTTAGAGCCGCTTGCAATTGGTCGATCGTCTCTTGCTGGCGGGCGATCACCTGGTTCAATTCGCCGACCAAAACTTCTTGGTGAGCGATCTTAATTTCGATATCGATAAGACGTTGGTCATTCATGGGTGATGGTCTAGCAGGCACGTTCGCTAACGGCAAGCTCCCGCCGCCAATGCATCATCCGCTACTTGCGTTTTTCCCAACCGGGCCGCATCGGGCGGTGGGATTCGACCTGCAGATCTTGCACGTGCGCATTGTTGATCAAAAATTCCTTTAACTCCGGCGCCGGCGTGCCGGCGGCGGTTAACCATTCGTGGCCATGGTCTTCGTCCAGGAAAACGGGACAACGGTCGTGCCCGACGTTCGAAACAAAAGGCGGGGGATGATGCGTGATAATCGCGAAGGAATGCAGCACTTCACCCGTCTCTTTATTGACCCACTCGTCCCAAACGCCGGCGGCGTAGATCAGGTTCCCTGACTTGGCGGAGAAAGCGACCATGTGCCCGGCGTACTCCCCTTCGTAAATTGGCTCTATAAAATCGGTTAACATCGCGAGGCAATGCTTACGCCCGAATACCGAGCGCCACGTGGGCTTTTCGTCGATCGTATCCAGCCTTGCGTTGTGGGTCGCGAATTTGACCTTCGGTTCTTTTGACCAGCCCGGCACCATCGAAAATCGCATAATCGAAGTTTCAACGGCATCCCCGTTCGCGGTGAGCACGGGAGCTTTCGCGTAAGGTACGACCACCCGGTCAAAGTAATCACCGACGTCGATTCGGGCTTCGGTCAAAAGTTTGAACTGCCCCGGATGACGTTGCTTAATCATGTATGAAGCGCACATGACTTAAGAATAATACCGCCGACGGCTTGAGGCAACGTGCACCGGCCCACGGGCCGGAATGGTGGTCCCCAGGTGACTCCGCCTTGGATTAGGAGAATAATTGATTCTTATTTGACCAACGCTCAGGAGGTCCCATGTTTAGAACGATCGCTTTATCGGTAATGATGACTTTCGCTATGACCGCACTCGCAGAAGGAAAATTTAAAATGCCCGCCAAAGATGAGTTGAAGAAAAAGCTAACTCCCATCCAATACAGCGTTACGCAAAACGACGACACCGAACCGCCGTTCAAAAATGAATACTGGGACAATAAAAAAGACGGTATTTACGTCGACGTCGTTTCCGGCGAACCATTGTTTAGCTCGAAGGACAAATACGATTCGGGCACGGGATGGCCGAGTTTCACTAAGCCGCTCAAAAAAGAAGCGGTCTTTGAAAAGGTCGACCGCAGCCTGATGGGCACGCGCACCGAAGTTCGAAGCAAAACCGCGAACTCCCACCTCGGTCACGTGTTCGACGACGGACCGAAACCGACGGGCTTACGTTACTGCATGAACTCGGCCTCGCTCCATTTCGTCCCTAAAGAAAAACTAAAAGAAGCGGGCCTCGAGGAATACTTAAAAGAATTTGAAGCTAAAAAATAATTAAACGCCGGTGATCCGGCGGGCTTCTTCGCGGTCACGAAACGAGAATTCGAAATCAAGCACCGCTTTTAAGTTTTCGCGATCCGTGACGGCAGCCTGCAACTGGGTCAAGGCTTTAAGCTTCTCATCGCTATGGTTGAACTCGCGCAGCGCGGTCTTTAACTGTGCCGAGGTCATCGCGGGCCGTCCACCGACATTTGCGTAGGAGCTGACGTAGTCCGAGATCACCGCAAACTTTTGCTCGGCCCATGTTGCGCGGCGAAGGTTCGTCAGAAAAATCTCGGTGGTGACGGGTACGAAACGTTTGGTCAGCAACTGCCCTACGTTATAAACTTCAACCTGCGCGTTGTTCGGCAAATAAATTTGTACGCGCACGTAGCAACCGCCTTTCAGATCAGTGATCGCGCCGTTGCGGATCGAGATCGAGCACTCGTACGTTCCGTAGGTTTTCAAATTCAGCGTCGTGCCGGACAACTGCGGTTGCAATGATCCCCACGAAGCCGAATCTTTGAACACGCGATAAACTTTAAGCAGACCGGTGCCGGCCGGGAGGTCCGCGTACACGACTTCGACGTCACTGTTAAAACCCGACATGTTCACTTCGACCCGCTCGGCTCCGTTTAAGCTAAAGCCCGTATCATCGACGCGCGGATTATAATTTGGGGGAACGGCGTCCCAGTTGACCCGGTTTGCGGGTACGGGTTTGCCTTGATCGCCCGTTTTCGAATTGTTGTCGGAGCCACCGCCGCAGGCGGTTAGCGCGAACGTGAATATATAAATTGCGAGTTTCTTCATTCTTCCTCCCGGTAGATTGGCGCAAGCGTAACGGGATTTAGGCGGCCGAACAAGACCGCACGCCCAATTGTAAATTGCCGGGAAGATGGGATGGTGCTTAACTTGGTCCTATCGCTAAACTCATCAGATGGGGTCACTTTGAAATTGCTAATCGTGCTGACTTGCCTTGCCATAAATTCGGTTCACGCCGCGCCTCCACCACTCACCTACGAGCAGTGTAAAACCGCGGCCGGGTTGGATGATGCCAAATTGAAGGACTGCGACGCCAAAGAGATGAAGCGCGCCGAAGATGATTTGAACAAGCTGGTGCAAGAAACGCTAGACGCGGTCGACAGCAATCCGCGCCGCGAACTTCTGCGCAAAGCTCAGCGTAATTGGTTAGCCTTCCGTGAAGCCGAATGCGAATTCCGCGGCTCGGCGGTCGGCAACCGCCCGATCGCACCGCTGTTGAAGAGCAAGTGCATGATTGACCAAACCTCCTTGCGCGTCGACCAACTCAAATCCGCGGTGAAAACCGAGACATTTTAAACGACTAGTAACTGTACGCGAGCCCCGTCATGTACGAGGAGTCCGTTGGCTTCACACCGGGCGCGGGTTCGCTATCGTGTTGCAGGTCGTATTCGATCGTTAAAGACAACGCACCCACCAGCTTCACCTGAAGACCCGAATCAACCTGAATGCGGAAGTCCGCTTGGCTTTCAAAGGACGGTTGGTAGTAAGCGATCAGGGTGCCGGAAATATGTTCGCTGAACGATCTCACGAACGACAAATAAAGATTCCCGCGAACGGTTTGCTGACTTAGCACACCGTCTTTAAAGATTTCGTGTTCGTAAAACACGCCGGTTCCAAGATAGAGCGAATTCTTTTCGCCTTTGTCGAGTAAGGTGCGAAGACCCGCGCCGGCCAGATCACGCCGCTCTAAACGCCGGAATTCATCGAACTCACTCTGCACAAAGGTTTCGATCGCGTAAGGTGCCGCTAGGTACCGGGTGTAGCGGGCGTGCAAATTTCCTTCGTTTGCATCTTTGCGGTGGCGGCTTTCCCCGTAGCGGTACTTAGCCGCGCCTAAAAGTTCGTTGCGGTCCGTGCGTCGCATGGTGAGCGAGGAAAACTCGACCGCTTGCTTGTCGGCGTTGCCCGTTTGACCGTTCACCTTAAGCCCAAGATTCCCCGACGTACCAGGCTTGGCCGCTTGCCGAATGGATTCGATATTCATGAAGGCCGATGCTTCAAAGCTAAAAACTAAAATCAACGGAATGAGAAGAGCGTGATAATGCATTTAACCCATCTAACAAACTTCGCGCGGTCCGAAAACGTAAAATCTCACGAAGTGTAGCCGTTAGTTAAACGGTCTCGCGGGCTCTCGCATGATTGGCCCGGGTTCTGCATTTGGACGGCTCGTGGACATCCCGTGAGCCGATAATGGCGGATGCATTTCGAGTGAAACGTGTTTAAAAAAATTCTTATCTGTTCGTCTTTGCTATTTCCCGCAACGCTTTTCGCGAGCACGCATGAGCAAATTCTTTCGGTCGTTGAAAAAGCGCTGACCCCCGGGGCCCGGGATAAATTCCGGGCTTACGACACGCTTGAATCCATATCCAAAGTGGAACCGGAAACGATCGTTGCGGCCATGCGGGCACTCGTTTCCAATCAAGACCGGTGGAGCTTCGGTGATATTCGGAGCCACCTCTTTATCTTTTTATATTCGCGCGGCCAGAAATTAGAATTCGATCTTGGACAAAGCCGGCGGTTAACCCTCGCCCTTTCCAAAGTTTTAACTCTCGTGGCGAACCCGCGTGAAAATATCGCATTCGATTTAGCCGTCTATTGGAAAAGCGGTCTGATACCGTGGAGCCCTAAAGAGTACCCTCTCATCTTCGACGTCATAAAGCATTCCGGCGTTGCTTCATTCGGCGCGAATATCGAGGCTATCGCGGCCGCGATGGGTTCGCGGCAACGGACCGCCTTAAGAAAAGCTTTAGTCAAAAGATCTAAGTACGAGACTGATGAATACTCCGTAGAGAGCGGTGCCCTCGTACTTTGTGATCTCGCAACCGAAGATGACGTCGTCAACGTGCTTCGACGGACGGCCGGCTTATACCAAAACCTCGATTCGCAAATTGCGAGGCTTTACTTCCCCGCTTCGGCGTTTGTTCCCTCTTCGTTTTTGGGAATCGTTTTTAGCGGCCCCGAAGAAATTGAGTCCTACCTTGCGCAATGGGGCGAGAGGCATCCGGTTTTGCAAAAAACCGAGCTTACCGAGCGAACGTTGGAGCACATTCATCTGAAATTGAAGCGCGGGGATCCGATGTTTCTCAACGCGCTGGTGCGCGCTCGTGCAGACGGCCCGAAGTCTTCTTTCTCAAATCCGCAAGTTTACCAAGAGTTTTTGAATAGGTTAGTTGGAGCCGGCTTCACCATCGAAGGCCAACCGCCCCTAGAGGCCGCGCTGAAAGACGAAGGCGTTCTGCGTGTTGATTTTGTTAAGAGACGAATCGTTAGCTGCGAGGGAAGCTTGCGGTAAGCGTTGAAATAAATGATTGAACAGCCCGTGGATCCTAGTCACTCTTAATAATTAGCTTTATTAAGCAGGAGATCACCATGTTGAAATACGCCGCGACCTTCTTTTGTTTATGGGCCACGATAAGTCATGCCGCGGAAGAAAAAGCCGGCACGGTCACGATCCCCGTTTCCGAATACATCCAACTCCGAGACGCTAAGCAAGCGCCGGAATTGACGACCGTCGAATCCGTAACTTTTGACGGAACTTTCGGCAAGTCCTTGACCATGACGGTTAGCGGAAGTGCGAGCGGGGCCCCTAAGGCCGTCGACATCCTTGAACGCAACGACGTCTTCGGCGTTAAAGACTGCGCGGGCAGCAACGCGATGTTAAGCGGCGACGGCTCACGCCTGAACGTCGTGCCCCTTCGTGCCGACCGCTTCAAGATCACTTGCCAAATCTTCGTTAGGAATTGGGCGCAGGTTGAATTCACGGTCGACAACGCGCTTTACGCCGGCGCACGCTTAACCGGCGGCGAGGCTTTGGTACGCGTTTCGGGAACTTCGCACGTGATCACTCTCGTCAGGCCGAGTGCCCCGACCGAGGATTCAAAGGCCCCGCTGGCCGTGACCGCGCGTTACCGGGTTTCGGTGCAACCCGAAGAGTCTCGTTTTCAATATGAGTTCCAAATCAATAATCCGAATCGCACACTACGAAAAATGAAAATCACCAAGGCCAACGGTGAAATCTTCAGTCAGATTCGCACCACGATCCAACATCAAGAAGCCACCGACGGTTTAAACCTTGAATTACAACCGGGCGAAAACGTGATTCGCACCGAGGGCCGCTTTTCAGGCAACTCGTTCGTCCCGCCCGTCGAAGGCCAAGCTTTCCTGCTGGTCGAGAATAGTCCTACGCTTCAACTCACCGTCGAATCCGTGAGCCGCCGCGTTTCACCGAAGGATGCCGGAATCTCGCCGCGTTATTCGGGCGCGCGCGCCTACTTGATCGCGAACGATCAAAAAGTATCTTGGGAAGCCCGCAAGCTGGAGGTTTTCGCGGCGCTGGGTTACTCGGTGAACAACGCCAACTATCTTTATTACGTTCCCCGCCGCGGGACCCCGATCGTCGAAGCCAATTTTGAAATCAACAATCAAGGCATGCCCGAAGTTGCGCTCGATGTGCCGGGCCAAGTGACCTACCTCGAAGTCGGCGGTCAGCCCCAAGTTCTCTCACGGGATAAAGACGGTAAATTATTATTGCAACTGCCGAGCGGCGTGCAGAACGTGCTCGTACAATACCTCAGCAAAACAGAGCAAGGCAGTTTGCTCGCGATGCCGCGCGAAGATTTAGCGAGACCGGCGGCCGTCCTCAGCAACGTGTCGCTGAACCTAAGTTTGGACCCGCGCTGGAGTCTGCCCTTCGGCCGCAGTCTTTTTGAAATTAAATCCGATCTTTCCCTCTCGGACTTTATCTGGGCGGCGCTGCTCGCGCTGTTCGTCGGCTGGCTTATTCGTGAAATTGGTTTAGGCCGCCGGGATCGAATCGTATTTCCGCTCGCGGTATTCGTCGCCGCGGTTTCGGCGCCTTTCTTGTTCCCGTGGATCTTGCTCGCGGGTTTGCTCTATCTCGGAATCCGCCAGCGTGCGGAGATCCGAACGCAGTGGCCTAAGGGAAAAGTTGCGAGCTTATTCTCCGCGGTAGTCCTCGGAATCGCGGCGCTGATTCTGTTCATGAAACTCCAAGGCACTTCGCCCGACCAAGAAGCCTCGCGCTTCGCTTCCGAACAACTCTACAATAAAATGGACGCGATCGGCGGGATGAGCGATGCACGCGGCGGAAGTGGCGGCGGTGGCGGTAGAATGGCTAAAGGCCGCGGTGATCAGGCCGCGGCCCTTTCGGAAGCCCCTCCACCCCCGGGTTCGCTCAATCAAAGTATGGAGCTGGATCAGCAAGAGCCCGCACCCGCCGGTGGTGATTACCAAGGGATACCCGCGCGCTTGGCGATTCCCGAGGGGCGTTCGGTTCTCTTCAACCAAGGCATCATCGACGCGAAGACTCCCGTGCGTATCGGCGCGCTGCTGATCAATCGTGGGGCCGGCGCCGTAGTCATGATCCTCGCACTCTTAGCCATGCTTCACATTATTTATTATAACCGCCGCCGCTTCAAAGAAGGCGCGCGCTTATGAATCCGGGCTTGAAAAATGCTTTGCGCGCGCTGGAAGTATTCTCGCCCCGGCCGAAAGCTTTTTCGAAACGCTTTGATGCGTACCTTACAAAACACTGGCTCGTCCCGCCGAACTCACCGTTGCTGCTAAAAGGCTCTTCGTTAAACGCGGCCGACGAGCGAAAGCTTCTTGCATTCTTCAAAGCCCAGATCGGTAAACATAAGTTTGCGTCGAACGAACCTTACTTTTGTTCTGAGCGCAAAGCGGTCAAGGCGCCGGGCTGGTCGCTTTCGAATTCCTACCAAGTTTGCGAATGGAACAAGCGGCGGCTACCGGTTTTAAAGGCCGGCTTCAGCTACGTTTGCGGTGATTACTACGATAAGAAGTTGGTCGCCGACTCCGAACGCGTTATGCAGGCGGCCTTCAAGACGCCCGCGGGCTTTTTCGAACGCGCGAATTCCACGATCACAACGATGAAGCCACGAACGAATTTAGTGGTTATTTACAGGCGCGGGAAACCGCTGGCGGCCGGCGCGGTGACTTGGAACAAATCGCACGCCCTCATGTTTAGCGGCTCGGTAATTCCCCGGCATCAAGGTTCGGGATTGTGGCGGGATCTTTTGGCGTTAAGGCAAGCGCTGACCCCACCGACCGTCGGGACGTGGATGATGACCACGGCCAATCCGCGCATTCGCTCAAAGGCCGATCGCCACTACGAGATTTCGGTTTTCAAACAGGATCCCTGAGGACACGGCTCCCTGGAATACGTTTTGCTGATCCTTCCGGTACAAATGTCCAAATCGAATAAGTGCGCGACCGCCCGGCCCTTGCGTGAAATGGTTGCAGCACTATTTATTAGTTTATCTATTCTGCTCAGCCTTTCGGCAGCGGGCGAGTCTTGCGATCAAAGCCTCTTGCCGAAGTACCAAACGGCCCGCATGGCTTGGCGTTACCACGGTGAGAATTTAGTCCCCCGGCCCGTGATGAAATGGCTGGGGAAGGATATCCAATACCTCGATAAAGCGGCGGCCGAAAAGCTCGAGGCGATGCACAACGGGCAAGGTTGGGTATACGCTTTAACCGGTGAGCCGGTACGTGTGCCGGGGGAAGAGCTTTACCTTATCGTCATGGATGCCTTCGGGCGAATCTACATCGGCCTCGAACAAGACGCCGACGGTCTTCATCATAGCTCAATCACGCGGGGCAGGCCGCTCGCCGCCGCCGGGGTCGTCGCCTTTGATTCGTCGGACAACATTCGTTTATTCACCGACGACACTGGTCACTATTACCGCTCGTTCAATAAAAAGCCCGGGCTTAATTGGACCAACTTATCGCGCGAACTCGAGTTCCGGGGAATTAACCCGGCAAACATCGTCAACTTCACGCACTCCCGTAACCGAAGCCGGCTCAATCTTCGCGATCAAATCAGAATGCGTTTGATCGGCTGGTAGCGATCACTACTTATAGTGAATGAGGGCTCCGCCTTTAGCTAACGTCTCACATCAATACGTTACGAGCCTTTATTGAGACAAAAATCCCAAAAATCGACCTGCCCAATCTAGCCTTGAGACAGGGTAATTATTTTTTGGGGGAAATCATGGTTCAGAGATCCAGACGGGTTCGGATCGCTTCGTCTTTATTAATTCTAAGCACAACGCTAGGCCTTTTCCAAAACTGCGAAGAATTAAGCGCGGCAAAGGGCCAAACCGCGGCCCGGTCGACCGCCTCCGCTCAAGATACGAACGGTTCTTTCTATCCAAATTCGATAAGGCCCGCGAATACAACCGGATCGCCATATCCCGGCTTAGACATCCGCGGCGTTAACGGCGTATCGACGATCCCGGTCGTTCCGACCGATGCACCTTACCCGGATATTTTTTCAAGCCTAAACGTACAGAACATTGTGACCGGAGCTACGCCGAAGCTTGAGAACTGGATGGTGAATCTCGGTATGTACACCGAAAATCAAGATCCCTCGGTAACTTCGGTGGGACAGTACATCGGAACCGCAATGGGTCCCGGTAGCGCCCGTCAGTGGACCTTCAACACAAACATGCTTCGCGGCGCCTCCGGCATCAAAGGCGAATACGGGAAACCAAATATGGTTCCGAAAGAACACGCTTCGATTAATTTCGAATTGGATTATTCAAACGCCGATCAAGATTGTTTTCAATTCCCGTGTTTCAACGTCGGTTTGTACATTCACAACCAGGGACTCTTTAAATCCAATAACGCCATTTTCTTAGACGCAACGAACTTCAACGGCGATAAGTCTAAAAAGATGTGGCACGAAGGCCTTACTATGTACGGCCCTAACTTGAACGATTACTCGGATATAAATCTCATCACCAACGCCGAACGTGGTCTTAAAGTTTCCGGAAACAAAATCTTCGGCATTGAAATCGATGCGTCCGCTAGAAACAACGCAATTTTTATTCACGATCCTCCGGCGAACGAATGGCCCGTCGGCGGGTCGGTCATCGCGGAGTCCCGAACGGCCTCCGCCGTTAGTGATATCTCTATACTCACTTCGTCCAACGTAGGTCTTTCGGTCGAGGGTACGCATCCGACGGCCGCGATTCGTGATAGCTCACGAGCACCCGCCGCTATCTGGCTCAACGGCGAGTATTCGACCGCCGCGATCTCGACACTCAATTCGAAGATCTCTAACAACGTGGCCATGGTCGTTGCTGCCGGACAGCAGATTTGCTTCTCGGGCTTAAACAATTGCGTTTCGGTCGGCGCCGACGGCAAGATGATTTATTCGGTAAACAACACGCAAGTGTTTACGGTCGATCAGCAAGGTAATGCCACCTTCAAAGGCACCGTTAAAGGAAGTAACATACCGTAGGCGTGGGTTGTCGAGATCACATCGAAAAGTGAAAACCGAAGCGAAAACGAATCGCTTCGCCTCGGTCAATTGCCGTTAGTTTTTCAAAGTGTCGCGCATGATCTTTGCGGCTCTCGATTCGGGATCTTTCTGCAAAGATTTTTTTGACCAAACGCGAGCCTCGGCCATGCGTCCTAGCTCTTTGAGCGAAAAAGCGTACATGGCCATCATGTCGGCTTCGTCCCCGCCCAAAATAAAATATCGTTCAAAATTCTGGGCCGCTTCGGCGTGCTCGTTGCGCTCGGACTGCATTAGCGCCATCTCTTTGATCGTCGGCTTGGTCATGGTGTTCACGCCCGCGACGACCGGCGTAGGCACACTGTAAGACAAACCTTTCAGCGCGAGCAGCGGAACCACGACTAAACCGATGAACGTCGCGAGATAAATCGCCGGCCATTTTAATCGGTTTTTCTTTTCGGGGATAATTGCGTAACCGGGATATTTCGCTTCGAATTTGTTCTTTGCCATGTGTCCTCTTTCGGACTCTTGTATCGCATCGAACGGGCAAAAAATAGAGGTGAGTAAAATTTGTTGAGTTGTCTAAACTCAGACGTCTCTACCGTTTCGAACCACGCACGACGTACCAAGTGCCCGGAAGCTTCATCGCCCGGTCATGCGGGCCTACTACGATAAAGTTTCGTGAGCTTAGAATCCAAGTGTCGGTGACGAGTTCTTCACCGGCTTCGAGCGTCGCGGGAGGTTTGACGCCGATCAATTCGGTCGGACCGTGCTTCGTCGACGCTAAGATCTCAACTTCACCGAGCGACACTCCATTCATCGAGCGGCTGGCGAGGATGATTCGTGCGGGTTTGCCGGTGGGCTTGCTGTCGGAAGGGTCGTCGTTTGTCATTTTAGTTTCTTTCGGGAGGTTTGGGCGTTAGTAACGCGGCTTTTCTTTTCTGGGATTTAAACGGTGCGTGGTTTGGTGTCTCGGGGGAAAAGGGGACGAAAATCGAGAATCGAAAATTGAGGGCCAAATTTGCTTTTGGGCTTTGCTTTGGTCCCCGTTTTTCTGATTTTTGATTCTCTATATTCCATTTTCGAATTTGCGTGAGCAAATTTGGCGGAGAGGGGGGGATTCGAACCCCCGTTACAGGTGTTAGCCCGTAGACGGTTTAGCAAACCGTTGGTTTAAGCCACTCACCCACCTCTCCAGCGGGATATAAGACTATGAAAGATCGAAACTGCCACAGCGACTTATTAAATTCAAGTGTCCGGAACCCCTAAAGATACTTGCTTTCAATGCGGGTTGTGTCTAAAACCTCAAGTTCCCACAAGGGATAAGGTGCGCTCGTAGCTCAGTTGGATAGAGTACTTGACTACGAATCAAGTGGTCGGAGGTTCAAATCCTTCCGGGCGCGCCAACTTTACTTTAAATTCCTAAAAAAAATTGATCTTCGAATATTAGCTGAAATGACTTCCGGAAAAGCCCGGAAGGATTTGAAGCGAGGGCGCAGGCGCGCCAACTTTCCATCGAATTCCGACGACTTACGCCTTTACCCAGCGCCCGATCGTCTCGAGCAAAACCTTTTTCTTCAGCGGTTTGGCGAGGTAATCGTCCATCCCGGCATCCAGGCACTGTTGCCTGTCCCCTTCCATTGCGTTTGCGGTGATCGCGACGATGGGGGTATGCGTTCCGTTGGAATTTTCGTATTTGCGTATCAAACGCGCCGCTTCGAGGCCGCCCATGACCGGCATCTGGCAATCCATGAGGATCAGATCGTACGCGTGCGCCTGGCATTTTTCGTAAGCCTGCACCCCGTTGACCGCGTAATCGACGTCGAAAGTTTGGCCGAATAGGAAGCTGGTCACCACGCGGCGATTCACGTCGTTGTCTTCCACCAGAAGAATGCGTTTTTTGAGATCTAAATTCGCCGGAGAATTCACCCCGGGATCCGCATCGCTCGACTTCACTTCGGGATCGGCGGCAGCGTCGAAAACCTCGATTTCTCCAACTCCGCACGGGATCTCGAACCAAAATTCGGAACCTTTGCCCAGTTCGGAAGACATGCCGATCTTACCCTTCATCAATTCCACTAACTTTTTGGAAATAGCGAGGCCAAGACCGGTTCCGCCGTAGCGCTTTGTCGTTGAAGCATCGCCCTGGGTAAAGTTCCGGAACAGCAGTTCCTGAATTTCGGAAGAAATGCCGACCCCGCTATCTTTGACGGTGACGCGTACACCGCCGTAGCTTTGCCAATTCACCGAAACGTCGACGCCGCCCTTCTCGGTGAATTTCAAAGCGTTACCGATGAGATTATTGACGACCTGCTTGATGCGAAAAGCATCCACGCTTACGAACGGAGGTATCTGACGGTCGATGTTGACGTTCAGGTGAACGTTGATCTGCTCGGCGTTCTTGCGGTGGGAATCGGCGGCTTCGTTCATCAATTGCGCGAGATCGGTGGACTGCAAAACGGATTGAACTTCGCCCGCTTCGATTTTCGCTAAATCTAGAACGTTGTTGATCATACCGATCAACACTTCCGAGGAATGCAAAAGTACTTTCAGATATTCCCGTTGATCTTTATCGAGTTTTGTATTTTCGAGAATTTCGGCCATGCCGATGATGCCGTTGAGCGGCGTGCGGATTTCATGACTCATGTTCGCGAGAAATTCGCCCTTGAGACGCGACGATTCTAATGCCGCGGATTCACGCGCCATTAATTCAGATTGTGCCGCTTCGAATTGTTTCATGCGGGTAAGGTCGTGACTAAGGCCGAGCACACCCGTCTGTTTACCCTGCTTGTCGTACAAAGGCGTCGTCACCGTCTGGAAATACGAATCGCCGATGTAGCCTTCGTACGTATCGTTCAGGCCGCGTAGCGAACGTCGAATCCCCTCGATGCAACGGGGGGCGTGCATGTACCGTTCGAAAATACTTTCGCCCACGATCGAAGGGCGACCTTGCGAGATGGCTTCGCGAGCCGCGCCGGCGGAATACGTGAACTCACCCGCCATGTTCACGCTGAACACGACAACGGGAGCGTTTTGCATGATGGTATCCATGCGTTGCTCGACGACGCGCAATTCTTCTTCGATCATCTTGTGATCTTGAATATCCGTCGCCGTCGCGAACCAGCGGTCGACCTGACCTTGCTCATTATGCACGGGCGCCGCCCGGGCGAGTAGCCAACGGTAGTCCTCGGTACCTTGCCATTTCAGGCGGAATTGCACTTCGAGTAGTGAAGCATTGTGTTGGCAACGAATCCACTCGTTATGAATGTGCGCCCGATCATCGGGGTGCACGAGCTTGAGATTCAATTCTAGACCGCGCTTGGTTTGGATTAAATAATTGGCAAAGCGGGCATTAGAGAAAAGAACCTGACCGTTGTCGTTCAAGGTGCAAACCATTTGCGGCATCGCTTCGGCCAAATGGCTCATCTCGGCGGCGAGTTTTTTCGCGACGGCATTGTGTTCCGAATCGGCGATCGCTTTTTTATGATCGGTGATGTCCTCGCAAAGTACGATCAAGTACTCGGGATTGTTGTTCGCATCGTATATCGGAATTTTATGCGTGCGAAGAGTGCGAAGCCCAAGGTGGTTCGTGATCGGCTCTTCGGGGATTTCTAAAATCTTCCCGCTCGCCAACGCTTCGAGATCTTTTTGCCGGAAAAATTTAGCTTCGTCGGGGCTGAACAAATCAAAATCCGTGCGGCCAAGCGCGTCCGTCGCTTTCACCCCGAAAAGTTCTTCGGCTTGTTTGTTCCAGATTGTGTACTCGAAGTTGGAACTGGCTTTTTTCGAAATGACCGACATCGGTAAGCCTTCGAGGATGGTCATCAAACCACCGTCGTGACTTCGGGGTAAGCGCTGCGCGCTTTCGTTGCGCAAGAGTCCTTCGCTCACGTTGGCGAAGGATTTAATATTAGCGCGATTGGCGTCCGTAAAAGTCCGCCCGCCGGTGTCGTGCACGCTAAGGATACCGATGACCAAGCCCTCGCGGTCACGCAGAGGTACGCCGTAAAATGCGTGGTTGTCGTCGATCGATTCGAAAGCTTGGCTCGCGTTCAAAACTTTTTGCCAAAGTAGCGTCGGGGTAAGATCCGCGGAACCGTGCGCCCAGCGCGTGCTCAACCGGCCTTCTTTGATTAAGGTAATCCGCGCCGAGCGGCAGCCGACGCCGTCCACGACTAACTGCAAAAGGTCGGCAAAATGGGTATCCATAAACGTGCTCCCGGGGCTCTGGCCCAAGGACTTGTCGGTTACCTAAGTATCTGACTTAACTGCCATATCGAAACGAGCCGATCAAGATTACTTGATCCCCCTTGTCTAGTCCTAGGCCTTGGCCGATGAGGAGTTATGGCAAATTCCGAGCGTTTTTTAGCGGCTGATTTGGGTGATCTTCTTGAACTCGAAAATACGGGTGCGACCGGCCTTATCGCCGATCTGATCACCGACTTTCGCGGTCAACTCGATGAGTACCTAAATGGGATCGAAGACGCCCAAAAAGCGGCGAACTTCGCGTTGCTTAAACGTCACTCCCATTCGTTAAAATCGAGCACGCGGGTCCTGGGCCTTCGTGCCTCGAGCTTGATCTGCGAAGAGATCGAAAAAATGGCCGACGCCGGCGCGATGGATCCGAAAAATCTCGAAAAATTAAAGGGTGAGATTTACCCCGCACTCAATGAGCTCGCCGGCTTTGAAGAGAAGCGCAAAAAATCCTTAGTCGCCTAAAAAGATTGACCTCGCGGGGCGCCTGCGCGACGTTCCGCCCCTATGAAAAAGTTCTTCGCTTTGGTTTTGCTCCCGTGTTCGATCGTAGCCGTAGCGGCGGTAATGACCGACTCCCCCAAGCCTGAATTTCGCGAATACCTGACGATCGCGGTCGATAAAATCCAAGTCGAAAACACCTCCGGCAAAATCACGATTACGCCCGTCACGATCAACAAAGTTGAAATCTGGGCGACCAAACGCAAATTCTCCGAGTCCTGTGTTTTTTCAACCGAGAAATCCGACTACTCCGAAATTCTCGTAAAGGTTGCGCGCAACGCCGGCGACGAATGCGAAGTTGATCTAGAGCTAAAAGTCCCGAAGGAAGCCGCGCTCAACATCGTATCGGGTTCGGGCGACGTCAGCATCGACGGCAGCGAAGGCAAATTGAACTTTAACATCGGCAGCGGCTCTCTCGTCGCCAACGGCAAATTCAAAAAAGTCGACGGCAAATCCGGCAACGGTTCGGTTGAAATCAACGGGCTTACGACGGGCGGTAATCTCAGCGTCGGCAGCGGCTCGGTTCAACTGCGCTACCTTGAATACCCCACCGGCCGCCTCGAAGTGAAAACCGGTGCCGGCAGCGCCGACATCGCTTTTCCGAAGGGCAGCAAAATCACCGCATCACTCGACACCGGCAGCGGAAAGATCGAGAATGAACTCGGTTCGAGCGGTTCCGCCGATTTCGGTTTGACCGTAAAAACGGGCAGCGGCGATTTAAAAGTAAAGGCGTATTGATTGGGTCCGAAAGTAGGATTTTATTATTGGGTGCGCGTCGGCGTCATGATCCTCTCGCTCGTCGGCAGCATTATGCTGATGCGCAAACTGAATAAACCCGGCGCCCTTGGCGGCGGCGTCGCGGCTTCGGAAGACATTGACCTCTGTCCCACCCGCGTTTCGTCCGTAAGCATGATTGGCCGCTTCGCCATCAAGCAAGACGGCATGGATTGGTTTCGCACCGGCGATGCCGCGGGCCGTACCGAACTCGATCCCGTCGCGGTTGAAAAATGGTTCGGCTCTTTTTGCCGCGTAAAAGCCGCGAAGCAAGAATCGAACGAAAACGCCACCCCGCTCGTCACCATAGCGTATGTCTCGGGCCTACCGATGACGCTCTTGATGAACCCAGACGGGGTCTTCTCCTTGAACGGCGCACATTTCCGCTCTTTAGAATTGGCGCAAGGAATCACCGCGCTCGAGACTCTCCCGGCCGTGACCAAACCGGGCGAAAACAAGAATCCATAGCCCCCGGCCCGCCTAACGATTGACAACCAGTGCGGCGTTCTTTAATCATTATTGTTCATGTTCAGGCGTAGCTCAGTTGGTAGAGCAAGCGGCTGTTAACCGCTTTGTCGGGGGTTCGAGTCCCTCCGCCTGAGCCAGTCTCTACCAAAAAAGAAAATCCCCAAACTAACAAAATCAACTTAACGAGAAGATCTCCGCCAGGCGGAGGAACTCGAAGGAAAAACGCGTACCCACGATGAATCCGACCAACGGGAGGATTTAGCGTGGGGCGTTCAGGCCTGGATGGCCTGACGAGCGTTTTTGCCGACAGCATGCACGGACACACTCCCGCTGGGGACAAGCGGCCGGACAAAGTCTTTTATTTGCTTTTCGTGATGTCTGACTTAATGGCGTGGTTCAAAACATCCGCTTCGATAAGGTCTAATTCTGTGAGCGTAAGCGCAGTAACTAAATCCACACCCACATTTGCATTTTCAAAATTAAATTTTCGGTAAGTTTTGTCGCGGGTCCCTAGTTCGGTAGCTTGCATCCCGACATACCGGATCTCTCCGTCGTTATTCCTAACCAACAATGGGCTTCCGGATTGACCGGAGCTGGTCGCGCAATCGTTGAAGATGGTATCTACATAGTTTTCGCCGTGAAGCGACTCGTAGGCGGAACAAGTCAAATGTGCCCAAAGCTGAACCTTTCCGGACTCGTTTTCTTTTATGCCAGGGAAACCCGCGGTTATAAGCGAAGGATTTTTTAACTTTGAAAACGCTTCATCAAGCATTTTAAGAAAACCGACTTCTGCTCCCAAACAGCCTTTCTCATCTAATTTAACAATGACCCAATCGCTTCCAATATGATCAAAATTGGGTCGTTTACGCCAGGTAATCGGTTTCCCAATGACCGTCCTATTCGCGGTAAATTCAATCGAAAAATCTGTTTGATTTGGACTTTTGGAAAATCCGAAGACCGAATGATATACGGTCATGACTAAACAAGGTGAGATCAAAAATCCCGTACTCTGCAAAACTTCCGGCGAAAACCCACCTTTTCCGTTCGGCCAAGGAACGGGTTGTAGATTTTTAATCATACCAATGGCGGAAAGTTCCTTTATTCCGGTAAGCTTCGTGACCCTTACTAAGGGATCTTTCCCGGTCTTACTAAAAGTATTTACTTTATGAATCCGCGTTTCAAACGCGAGCTCTGGATCTAAACCGATGGCGCCTGCGTAAAGATTGATCGACAAGAGCAAAAACGCGACACCCAGGTAAATTACATTTTCAGAAGCGCGCATTATTATCCTTTAGCGCCCTATAACGTCACCGAGGCTTGAATCCGATTCGGTTCCAACGTCCCAATGAGCTTTGACGATCAATTCGTTGAGTCTCATTTATGTAAAGCAACGACAAGGCCAAAAGACCATTCTGCCCGCGGATCTACCTTTTTTGAGGTATACCTCCTGGAGGAAACTCTAAAATCGATACAGTGGTCTAACCTGAATATTTGATTCTATTGGGGCTTTGGGTAAGTTAAAAATAACAGCCTTGGTGCCCATTGGAGGAGCCAGTCTCTACCAGAAAAAGAAAGTCCACACTTATCACAAATTATCTTAACGAGAAGATCCCACAAGGCGGAGGGACTCGAAGGAAGAACGCATACCCACGATGAATCCGACCAACGGGAGGATTTAGCGGGGGCGTTCAGGCCTGGATGGCCTGACGAGCGTTTTTGCCGACAGGATGCACGGACGCAAGATCTCCGCTGGGAACACGCGGCCCGGCGATTAAGCGCTGAGGAGTATGCGAAAGCGGCCTCCTCTTAAATAAAAAACTGACGCCGCGATCGCTACTAAGAACCAAGATCAACTTCTGAAAATTTTAAATCCAAAGATCCTCCCGACCAGTGTTCATATACCTACTTTGAACAAATTCTTAAGTTCCGATTCGTCGTGAGAAATAGAAATTTAGAATCACGCGCAGCACGCTGAACTCATGATCATAATTTTCCCTATCGTGCGTGGTGAATGCAGGCCTGCTCGATATGTTCACCTCCATTTCACCCATCTCTTCCCCATCGAAAGCCGCTGATCGATCTTCGGGACAACGGGAAGATTTGGTACGAGAACGTGTCCAAATCGCTCTTAACCTAGACTGAGCTATGAATGGTCGCTCGATGGCTTTGGCACGGCGCATGCTTTGTTCCTTGGAAACCGTAATAACAAAAGGAAATCGAAAATGAACAAAGATATTTCTGAAGGCAAATGGAAAGACTTTAAAGGCGAACTGCTCAACACTTGGGGCAAACTCACGAGCGATGATCTTGATCGCACGAAAGGGAACATCCTTTCCATCGGCGGCTTGATTCAAGAAAAATACGGTCACGCTAAAGAAGAAGTCATGGCGAAACTGAGCGAACTTGGCGAACGTTTCTCCTCAATCGTTGAGGACAAAAAAGCCGAGACTTCGGGCACGGTCGTTGATGGTCTTGAAGACACGAAGCAAGACCTTCGCGACAGCAAAAATTAGTTCTAAATTTAGATTCAAAGTGCGTCTTCGTATCCGCTGAGTTCAGCTCTTACGAAGACGCACTTGTATTTGTGCAATGACCTGAATACCGCACTCGATTCGGTATTTGATCAAAATGATTAATCAAAGAATCACTTTCCAAAGAAGTACTGAAACGACAAACCCGCACTTAAGAAATTTTCCGCGTACGAAGAATCATTGTTCACGATCGCGATCGCGCCGGAATCAATGAGCACGACCTTGTAAAGCAATCGCCAATCCCCTCGGTACATCACTTGGCTCGACAACTCGACGCCCGCACGAATCCCCGTCTGTTCGTAATAATCGGGATCGGGATATTTACCCGGGTTGCGTACGAAGTAATCGTCTTGGTTCAAAGCGTAGTTCAACGTGAGGCCGAGCGCGAACGGAACCAACGAGAGATCACCGAGCTCGAACGCATAAGGCACGTACCGGTAGCCAAAATTAATTTGGATTTCGTCGCGTCCCGCGAAGGGGAAGCGGCCTAAACCTAATTCTACCTGGTGCGTCTGCGACCAATCGTAGGCCGCGGCCATCGAATAGGTTCCTTGAAAAGCCCCGGTGCCGAGAGCTAACCCCCACTGCCCGGCATAGGCAAAGGGAGCGATGAAGACTAACGCTGAAACAATGAAGGTTTGAAGCCGAGCCATGTTTCACCTGTGGCAGACGGTTTGGGTTTGAGATATAAGCCGTCGGGTTTGATTTCGAACAAAAGCCATTTGCCGTCTTCGGATCTGGGCACCTGCACGAGCGGCGTGATACCCTCGCGTAACCAGTACACATGATTGTGACCGTTGAAGACCGCGGCGACGTGCGGATTATCGCGGGCGCTGAGTAAGCCTTCGCGAAGCGGGCCTTCGAATCTCTCCTCATCTTCGAGCGGAATATGCGTGAAAATCAGCACCGCTTTTTGCGAATCGGCCACCGTTCGCTTGAGCCACTCGGGATCAAACGCATCGCCGCTTTCCCAGTTCGTTGAGTTCCAAAAGATAAAGCGGAAATGTTCGGACTCGAAAAAATAATTGGACGGCCCAAAAGCTTTTTTGAATAGCGAAGGCCCGGCGCCGAGCGCATCGTGATTCCCTAACACCATAAAGTGAGGGCGGTTGATTTCGGCATACTGCGCAAGAAATTGATCGTACTCGTAGTTGTAGCTCGAGTTGGTAAAGTCACCGAGGTGCACGACAAAATCTAATCCGGGGGTCGCGTTCACTTCCCCGATAACTTTATCGAGGTCCGTGTAGTTACCGTGCGAATCCGCGATGACGGCAATGCGGATGATTTCGTCTTCTTCGACGTCCCCTACGCTCTGCATATATAAGAAATTTAAGTTCCGGTCGCCGCGCAGGAGCGTGTCGGAGAAGGGCGAGTCGCGAAATGGGACACAACTGATCATCAGGCCTAAGGTAGCGACCGTCAGTATGGCTTTCTTCACGTTGAACCTTCCCGCTTGCGTGTAAGTAAACATTCACTTACAGTTTAAGTATCGGCGGGTCGGGTTCGAACTGAAAGTAAATACTTACACACAAGCGACCGATAGGGACTTTGGCGATAAGAATCAGGGAGTTAACTAGTGAAAAAGAAATCTAAATCTGAGACGGCGGGGCCGGTAGAGCACTCGCGGGACCGGCTATTGAAAGCGGCGTTCGAGGTCTTTTCGCAATCCGGTTACCACGGCACGACCACGAAAAATATCGCGCTCAAAGCCGGCGTCAACGAAGCGCTGATCATGCGGCATTTCAAATCTAAAGAAGGTTTGTTTATGGAAGTCGTCGCGAGCAACGTGGCTTGCGAATCTTGCGACCTCCCCTACCCGGCGCAAGAGACGGTTGAGAAAGAGCTGCTGCATTTTTGTAATTTCTTGTTCGAACGCGATCGGAAGAAATCCGACTTCTTCAAAATCATGATCGGGCATAGCTTGCAGGACAAAGCCTTCGTGTGCAAAGCCGATGAGCAACTCATTGATAAACGGAAACCTTTGTTAGCGCCCCGCCTTTTGCCATTGCAGAAAAAAGGGCTCGTTCGTAAAGACGTCAACCTCGCCGACGTTGAAGAAGTGGTGATGAACCAAGTGTTCGCGGCCACCTTTTTCAATTCGTTGATCGCCATTCATTCGGATAAACATACTAAGCAATCACTCGAGCTCGCGGTGAAGGTGATCGCCGCCGGTCTCGCCAAATGAAGAAGATATAGAAACGAAAAAGGAGAACCTATGAAGCTAGGCGGAAACACAATTTTAATTACGGGCGGCGGCTCGGGCATCGGTCTTGGTCTCGCACTCGAATTTTTGCGATTAGGCAACGAAGTGATCGTCGCGGGCCGGTCGAAGGCCAAACTTGAAGCGGCCGCGGCAAAAGGTTTGCGCACCGTCGGGGTAGACTTAACTAACGAAAACAGCGTGGTCGAATTAGCCGCGCAAGTCGTGCGTGAGTATCCTACTCTCAACGTCGTGATCAACAACGCGGGCGTCATGATGAACGAAAAACTAAGCGTCGTCGAAAATTCGAAGATTGCCAACGAGACCATTACCACCAATGTTCTCGCGCCCATGTGGCTTACGAATGCCTTACTTCCCCATTTGATGAAGCAACCCTCGGCCACGATCATGACGGTGACTTCAGGTTTAGCTTACGTGCCGTTGGCGCTTACGCCCTCCTACTCGGCTTCGAAGGCCGCGATTCACGCGTACACGCAATCGCTTCGCTACCAACTTAAAGATACGCCGGTCGAAGTGAAGGAACTCGTACCGCCTTACGTCCGCTCAAGTCTTATGGGCGAGCGGCAAGCCGCCGACGCGAACGCGATGCCGATCGAAGAATTCGTTACCGAGGTCATGTCCCTAATAAAGGACCATCCCGAAGCGGCCGAAATCTTGGTTAAGCGTGTCCTGCCCCAACGCCGCGCCGGCGACGGGGGTTTTGAGAAATACGAAGAATTTTTCAAAAACCAAAACGACACCCTCATGCGGGTCCGTCAAAAAGAGTGGGACGCGCTCTAGTTAAAATGCCCGCGCCGGGTCGGGCTTAGATCTTGCTCTGCCAGTACCAAAGACAAAAAGGAACGAATGGGTGCGCTCTCCGGCGCACCGCTTTGTAATTGGTGCATGAAAATTTCTATTAGCAACCACCCGAAGTGGACCATGGCGGTGGGTTTAGGTTTAGTGGCTTCGCTCATCGGAGCGTTGATCCTTTCTCATTTATCAGGTGTGGATACCCCCGTCGGCCCTGCCGATATTGCCCTCAAACCGCAAAAAGAAGGTCGCGCCGCTACCGGTTCCGCGACCGAAGCCCAAACGAGAAACGCCCCGCCGTCCGCGCCCGCGAAGGCTTTGCCGGCGCAGGCAAAGACCGGCAAACCCACGCCAAAAGCCGAATTCATCATGAATTTAGAAGAGTCGGCCAACGACCGTGAAGAAGCCATGTACCAACTCACCCAAAAAGGCATGGCCGCACTCCCCGAACTAAAAAAGGTTTTAGCGAATCCACTTCCCGCCGATCCGACCCGACACGAATTCGAAGTGAGCTTACGCATCACCGCGCTCGAAGCGCTGGATGAGCTGTCCGTGCAAGGTGCGGACATCGCCGAAGCGCTGCAAGGTGCGCTAGCCACTTACGACGAACCATCGATCCAAACTCTCGCGATGGTCGGCTTGCAAGGTTTGGAAGAAAATCGACCGGGTAAGATCAATCGCTTCATCGATAAAATGGTTAATTAAGGTGCGTGGTTTTACGTTCGCAACTACGACCGCGATCGCGGTCGCGCTGATGATCGGGCTAACTTTATCTTTTGCTAACGCTAACGCGGCTCCCTCAAAAGCCATTGATCCTAAAAATTTAGAGCCGGGATGCAACGAGAACAATGCGCCCGCATTACAACTAGATGGCGAGCGGCTCCTGATCGATGACGGCCACTTCGAAAATATAAAATATGTCCCGTGCGACAACTCAAACATGGGTTACCGCATTCGTAAGTCGATGATGAATCTCGGCAAAATGTTTGGATTCAATAGCAGGAGCCAATGGGGTCCGTCCGTCATCGGCACGAATCCGTATAACTTCGTTATGGATCGCATCGAATATCTACAAATTATTTATAAAGAGGACGAACACTGCGACTGGTTCACGAACGGTTACTTCCAAGATCTGACGGGCAAAGATCCCAAGAAATTTAGGTCCGTCACGATTTGCCCATCGGCTAAATATAACAGCGACGTGAACCTCATGGCCTTAATGCTTCATGAGGCGCGCCACGCCGACGATAAAAGTCATACGACCTGCACTTACGGCCCCATCGCGATGCTCAAAGATAAATACGCGTGCGATTCAAGTTTCGAGGACGCCGGCGCCTACGCCGTTTCGACCGAGTTCTACCTCGCGGCCTCCAAGCATCCATCGCTAACGCCTGCCCAAAGACAAAGCGCACGCTCGAGCGGAATCCAATTACTGATCGGCCGTTTCAACAAACTGCCGAAGGGCTTGCAGTTCGCAAGCGTTCTCTTCCCCGCGGCGGGCGGCGCTTACGTTTTTGACGGGCAACGTGAGATTAAAATCATCAGCGCACTGCCCGCCGGCTACCAACTTATGCTTCGACCTTCAAACCCGGTGCTCGTGCAAAAGAATACGGGCAAAACCGTAAGCTACGCGTTCTCGCCAGAGAAGCTCGCCGAGTCGGTCGACCAGGTGCTGGAAGACTTCGACAAGAAGTTACGCCCTACCTTCGTCGATCAAGCCGAGTTCGGTGATATGAGTTGCTATTTGTTCGCGCACAAACTTGCCTGTTGGAATCTCGCGAGAGATAAAAATGCCGTTTGGGATTTTAGCAATCGCGAGGCTTCTCGCTTTCTGCTTTTGGATCAGTCTATGCTCAACGGAGCCGGCCGCACGGGTGTGGTGGCTTATCTCATCACAAAAGACGGCGCGGCAATCATACTGCCTTCATCTTACGCCGAGATGGACAAAGACGGGCCCGACTTCACCGTCGAAAATCGTAAAGCTAGAGAATACGCCGCCGCTATTCGCGACACCGTGACGTTCACAAAGGATTCGGGTTCGCCTTACCAAAACCTCGCCATTTCCCACAAAGGTCTTTCACTGATCTACGTCGATTGGCGAGACAAAACAGGCCAGGTCCCGAACATAACAACCCTACCGCTCAAACGCTTGATTGGCCCAACCGTGTGGTCACCGCTGATCGAGCAGTTGTAGATAAGAAATTACTTTAAGGATATTAGGAGAATACGCTTGAAGATTTTTATATTGATCGGGTTATTCCTATTTTGCGCTCAACCACAAGCGTTACAGGTGATCTCGGACAAACCAATCGATCCAAAAAATCTCGAACCCGGGTGTACACAGTATAACGCTCCGTCGTTTATGTTGCACAACGACCAGCTGTTCATCATCGACGGTAAAAACAAATATGCGCCTTGCGATAATTCGAACATGGGTTACCGGATCCGCAAAGCGATGATGAGCCTGGGCAAGATGTTCGGATTCAATAGCCGGCACCAGTGGGGCCCACCGATCATCGGCAGTAATCCTTTTAAGTTCGTCACTGATCGTATCGAGTACTTAACGATTATTGACGAGACGGACAAACATTGCGATTCGTTTACCAACGGCTATTTTATCGATTACACGGATGAAGGCGATAAGAAGAAACATCGCTCCGTAACGATCTGCCCGTCGGCAGCTTATCACAGCGACGTACATTTAATGTCGTTGATGCTGCACGAAGCTCGGCACGCCGATATTAAAAAACATAAACCCTGCGCATTTGGCCCACTCGCTATGGCCAAAGAAGCCAAACAAGCTTGCGACGGAAGTTTAGAAGAAGGCGGCGCTTACGGTGTATCGACCGAATTTTATCTAGCCGCCGCAAGAGAAAGTTCGCTCACGCCGGCACAAAGACAAACTGCCCGCTCAAGCGGAATTCAAATGCTAATTAGCCGCTTTAATCAATTACCGAAAGGTTTGAATTTCGCGAGCGTCCTTTTCCCCCTGGCGGGCGGCGCCTTCGTTTTCGATGGTCAAAAAGAAATCAAAATCATCAGTAAAATTCCCGCCGACTATCAGCTCATGCTGCGTCCTGAAAATCCGGTAATGGTTCAGAAGCAAACAGGCAAAACGATTAGTTACGGCTACGCGCCGGGTAAGATCGAAGAGTCGGTCGATCAAGTTCTTATTCAAGCTGATAAAAGCTTAAGAATAACTTTCGTCGACCAAGCAGATTTTGGTGACATGAGTTGCTATCTCTACGCCCACAAAATTGCCTGTTGGAATACGGCCCGGGACAAGAATGCGGTTTGGAATTTTAAAGACCGTACGGCTAAGCGTTTCATGATTCTGGATCAAAAATTATTAGGGGAAAAAGATAAGACGGGTAAAGTTGCCTTCCTTGTCGAAACGGGCGGTTACACGACGGTTCTTCCCGCTACCTTTGAAGAAATGGAAAAGAAGGGACCATTCGAGGTCAGCGATAACAATGCGAAAGGGATTGCGGCCTCCCTTCGTGACTCGATCACCTTCACCAAAGAATCCGGGTTTCCCTACCAAAACCTCGCGATCAGCGTCCGGGGGCTATCGCTGTTCTATGATGACTGGAACGGCAATACAGGTAAGGTGCCAAATATAAAACAACTTCCGCTTAGCCGTATCATCGGTCCGACCGTTTGGTCAGACTTGATCGAGAAGCTGTAACCGATGAAGTTGCGTATTGGTTTTATAGTTATAGGTTTACTTGTTCTTGCCGGCCTTGCCAGGTTGTCGAAACCGACAGCGAAAGCAAGCTTCAGACCCACCGCCCATCATCAAGGTGTGCCGGGCAAGCCCGTTCCCTCGCCGGAGCTTCCCATAGTCAAAACAAACACGGTCGTACGAAAGTCCGGCACCGAAAATGTTCTTATTGCGGAGAATCCTTCATCCTTGGCGCAGCAAGCTCTCGCCGCCGAGTCCACGCACGAAGAACGCTGGCGGTCGGTATTCGCCCTAACCGAACAGCGTCCGGCAAACGTAGACGAGATTCGCCGCGTGGCCGCCGCGGCCTACGATCCGTCGGTGAAAGGCGCCGACTTCGAAATCCGCGTTCGGTTACACGCGCTCGAAGCGCTTGATCGCTTGGGCTCCGAAGGCAGCGAAGTGGAGCATGCCATCGTCGACGTCGCCAATGCCGGGCAAGACGACAATTTAAAGATGTTTGCGATGATCGCGCTCGCCGGCATCGAGCAAGGCCGCCCCGGAAAATTGAACCGCTTTTTAAACCAATTGATAGATCAGGAAAAATAACGATGACTAAGTTTACTCGTCCTTTCTTAATATTCAGCGTTCTCGCCTTTGCCTTCCCGGTGATGGTGCAAGCTCAACAAATTGATCCGAAAAACATAGATAAGGAGTGCCCCGGCGCCGCGCGGATTTCGGGAGAATTCGATTCCGTCATGCGTTTCTACGATAAAAAGGGCGTCTACATCCCGTGCGATAAGACAAATTTAAACTATCGCGTGCGCAAAGCTTTTTATCAGATCAAAAATCCGGGCGGCATTCATTTCGCCAGTACACGGTTTAACTTTAAGATGGTCGGCATGGACGCTTGGCGATTCGTAAATAAAAAATCGCAGCACGTATTTATCGGTGGCGATCCTAAGAAGAGTGAAGTCATGGTGCCCGGTTTTGCCGGATTCGTTGAAGGTAATGATTCGAAGAAAAAACACAACGTAATGAGCATCGGAACCGAAGCCATATATTCAACGGATTTAGAGCTCCGGGCTACCATTATTCACCTGGCCGCTCACTACGCAGAAGAAACATTCAGCCATAAAAAATGCCTACGCGGTCCCTTCGCACTTTTGCCCGACGGCGAAGAAAAAGCATGCGATGTCGAATGGTGGAACGGCGCCTTCGTCGCCGAAGCCGAGTATTTTGTGAGCCAAGCCGGTGCTTCAAATCTTCCCGCGGAAACCCGCGCCGAGGCGCGAGCCGCCGCGATTGAGCGTTTAACTTATCACCTCAATCGCCTCCCGGGATTTTTAAAGCCAGGCGCGGTCCTCTACCCGGCGCAAGGCGGGGTCCTTTTCTTCGACGGTGAAAATATTACACCCATGATCGCGAGGCTTCCGCCCGGTTTTGAGGTAGCCAACCGTGAGGATCGCATTACTTTGGTAGATCAAAAGAAACGCCAGGTAATGGATTACGACTTCAAGGGCGGCTTTACGAATCGAAAGGATCTTTCAGAACTGGTGAAGAGCGGCGCGAAAGAAGTTTATCGCGACATCGCGGACATAGGCGATATGACCTGTGTTCTTTTCAGTTCAAAAATTCTTTGCCAAAGCAAATTTAGAGAAAAAGAAGTCGCAACGTTAACGCTCGCACCTGGTCTGAAGAAGTTCGCATGGGTCCGCGAGAAAGCTAGTCTAGAGCCTAATGAGGAACGCCACGAACTGCTCGTCCACGTCATTAAGGAAGATGGTAGCGCGCTACGTATGGCCAACACTTTCCAAGATTTCAAGGCGGCGGAAAGATTAACCGCAGCGCCGTTCGTTCCGCCTTCTATCCCGAACGAAGTGGAGCGCATCTTTCTGCCGAAGTGGTCCGATATGGAACATGACGTCGTCGCGCTTGATAAATCCGGTCGGATCTTTTCAAGCAAAATTCGCGAAACCACCGATACGGTTTGGGCGAACAGCATCAGCACGAACATTATGGTAGAAACACCGGAGCTCAAAGGACAGAAGTTTCGCAAGATTTCGGGCCCGATGATTTGGTCGAAGCTTCTCGAGGAAATTTAATTCTCACGACAAAACTCAGACCGCACTCGCTACAGCAGCGCGGTCCTGGCCTTCGCGGCCGTAAAGTTTTCGCTAAACCATTCGCTTTATCCGTAAGATCGCTTTTCTTACAAACCTTTCCTCCCCCGACCGACGGCACCGCCCTTGCTCAATAGCTTGCGAGCGAATGATTCTTTCATAAGTAGATTTGCCTAAAAAACGAAAATGCAGACATGCGCGCGAATACATTTGATATGAAGCAGAATGGGCACGCCGCTAGCCGTTCGGCTACGAAGAATATTCCATGGAAGTGGACCAAGATTTTGGACCGTGAGAGCTCGCCTGGAAATCCTAGAGTCGCAAAAATCAAGAAGAGGTAGGAAATGTTTGAAGTCGAATTTTATAACGGCACCGAATTTGGTATGATGTCCCCCACTCACGCGGCCGTTCGCGTGAAAGGTTTGGACTGGCGTCCAACACGGCTCGCAAAAAACTATTTTGCCGAAGACGTCTCGCTGGTGACGGGCGATTGCAAAATTGTTCTCGCGACCTACGGCATGATCGCCGGTCTAAATCGCTTAGGCTTTGCGATATGCGTGTTTGATCCGCGTTCCAATAAAATGTTCGTTTCACAACTTAAAGCCGGCACGCCGAAGAAAATTTTATCTTTCGATGGCCACGTTGCCCGGGTTCAACTCGAAGCTTCCCAAGAAGGGGGCACTCCTTCTCAATGTGAAGTGACCGTCGACACCGAACAAGATCCCTGGGACGGCATTCATCGCAATCAGGTTGAGTTCACCCTGCCTTTTCAACTGAAAGATCAACGACCGATGACCGTGTCCGCGGTGCGCTTCAATCACTGCGATTGGCGCCCTATCGAGCTGGCCGGAGTTTTGTTCTGCGACAACCTGAATGTCTACGATGGGCCCGACCGCGTGGCCTTGGCGGAGTACGTGCCAACGGGAGACACGGAAGCCTCGGTGGTCACGGTCGTCGACTTTGCGGCTAAAAAAGTTCTACGTTCCGCAAAAATCCTAGGCTGGCCGTACTACATCAAGTTCTTGGCGCCGAATGAAGTTTCGATCAGCTACTCGACGCCCGAAGGCGCCGTTTCGGGCGAGGTTCACCGGCTTAAATAAATAAAGACCACGATCGTGGCCTTTATTTTCACTCTCTAATTTTAAAACTAAACGTCCATGACCTTCGCGAGCTTTTCTTCTTGAACGTGCGGGACGACTTTTAGTTCGACCTTTTTGTTGGTCGTCACTTTGCCGCCGATACGGTTCGCCCATACGCGGAAGCGGTCGACGTAGGTGAAGATCGCCGGAATCACGATCAAAGTCAGAATAGTCGACAAGATCAAACCACCGATGATCGCCACGCCCATCGCCGTTCTTGATTTCGATGCGGGATTCAAACCGATTGCGACCGGCAACGTGCCCGCGATCAAAGCGAATGACGTCATAAGAATCGGGCGCAGACGGGTTTTGCCGGCCAAGATCAACGCTTCGGCCCGCGATAGACCTTCCGCCATCTTTTGATTGGTGTAATCCACCAGCAAGATCCCGTTCTTACCCGCGACCCCGATCAGCATGAAAAATCCGAACACCGCGAAGAGAGAGATAACTTCGTTCGTGACGTAAAGGCCCACGAAAGCGCCGCTCAACGCGAGAGGTAAGGAAACCATGATCGTCACCGGCGTGATGAAGGATTCGTAGAGCGAAGCGAGGATCAAGTAGATGAACATGATCGCGAAGCCTAAAGCCAAGAATACCGAACCCGTCAGCTCCTGCATGTTCTCGGCTTCACCACCGAAGGTGTAGCGCGTACCCGAGGGCAGCTTGTACTCGCCCTCGGCGAGCATCTTCTGAACGTCGGTGATCACGTCGCTTAGTCCCACGCCCGGTGCCGTTCCCGCGGTGATTTGGATGTAACGGCCACGATCCATACGTTCGATCGATGAGGGACCCGAGCTCAAGTCACCGCCCGCAACATCGGACAAACGCACCAGCTTACGGTTTAAGTTCGGAACGTAAACTTCGTTGAAGGTCTTGCGCAAGTTACGTTGATCTTCGACCAAGCGAACACGAATGTCGTATTCACGGCCGCGTTCACGGAACTTTGCCGGGGTTAAGCCTTCAACCTGGGCGCGTAATTCTTGGCCCATGGTTTTCGTGTTGATCCCGTAAGCTTTGGCCGCACCGTCTTTCAGGTGAACTTGCATTTCGGGTTTACCGCGGCGGTAGTTCGTATCCACGTCTTTCAACCGTGCGTCTTTTTTCAACGCTTCGTAAAGGCGCATACCGGTCGCTTCAAGCTCGGTAGGATCGGCCGAGATGATGTTCAACATGAAAGGCTGTTGGCCCATCCCGCCCGATGCATCGTACTTCTTAACGACGATAACGGCTTGATCTTTGAAAGGTGCCAATTGATCACGCAGCAAATCGCGGAACTTCTCGGTCGTCGTGCCGCGTTTTTTACCGTCTAGTAAGCGCACGTAAAATTCGGCCTTGTTGGCTTCGCCGTTGCGGCTACCCACGATCAAAGTTTCGTAATTAACCGTCTTGTTCGCGCGGATCACCTTCGTAACGTTTTCGGCCAGTTTGTTCGTGCCGTCGAGCGAGGTACCCGGGGGCAATTCCATCGTGACCGAAATTTCGCCGCTGTCGTCATCGCTGATAAACGTACCGGGAACTTTGGTGACCGTGTAAACGCTGATCAAAAAAACCATAAGCGTCGCGCCGATCGTCGTTAACGGATACTTAAGGGTTACGCGCAGGAATTTTTCGTACATGTTTTCGAGGCCGGTTTGCAAACGGTCAAACGCACGCAACAGGTAACCGACCGTGTTGTCGTAGATTGGATTGGTTTTAGCCGCGTGACCGCCGCCGTGGCCTGAACCACCGAAGTAGGCCGTTAACATCGGGATGAGCGTCATCGCCACGAACCACGAGATCGCCATTGAGAAGACGACCGTGAAACCAAACTGTTTTAAGAACTGACCGATCGTGCCCGACATCATACCGACGGGTAAAAACACGGCCATGACCACGAGGGTAATCGCCAAGACGGCGACTTGGATCTCGGTCGTCCCGCGCTCGGCCGCGACTTCAGAATCTTCGCCTAGCTCGATGCGACGGAAGATGTTCTCGACAACCACGATCGCGTCATCGATCAAGAGGCCCACCGCTAACGTCAATGCGAGCATCGAAACGATGTTGATCGAAAAGCCGGCAAGTTTCATAAGCAAGAACGCGCCGATCAAAGAAATCGGGATGGAGAAGGCCGTAATGATCGTCGTACGTAGACTGCCCAAAAAGAAGAAAACGGTTAAAATCGTGAGCACGATCCCGATGATGATCGTCTCGTAAACGTCGTAAAGGTTATCGCGAATCTTCTGTGAAGCGTCGATGACTACTTTTACTTTAGGTGCGTCGGGCATCTTTTCGATTTCGGGACGGGCATTTTCGAGCTGAGCTAAGATGTCGTCCACGACCTTTACCGTGTTCGATCCCGACTGGCGGTAAACCTGTAGGAAGATCGCTTTATCATCGCCGGCGAAGGCGCGGGATTTTTCGTCTTCAAGCGTATCTTTGACGAGTCCGAGGTCGGCTACCCGCGTGGGTACTTCGTTACCGAATAAGTTAACGACCGTGTCTTGAACTTCCGTAACGTTTTTGAATTCACCTAGTCCGCGGAACACGAGCTCTTGCCCGCCTTGATTAACCTTACCGCTCGGGATATTTTCACCCATCGCGCCGACTTGACCGGCGACCTGGCTTACCGAGATTTCGCGTTGACGCAATTTTTTGCGGTCGAGCAACACGTGGATCTCACGCTTACGGCCGCCCAGCAATTCGATCGCGCCCACGTTATTCACTTGCTCTAACCGCGGCTTCAAAACTTGATCGGCCAAATCGTAAAGCGCGGCGTCCCCCATCGTTGCGCTACTCAGCGACAACATGAGTACGGGCGTGTCCGACGGATCGAATTTGCGAATGACCGAATCGTCCACTTCTTCGGGCAGTTTGGCTTTTGCGATGTTCACTTTATCGCGCACCTGTTGCTCGGCGTATTTCGGATCGACGGAGCTGACGAATTCGATCGTCACTTGGCTCAAACCTTCGATGCTTTTCGAAGTCATGCGCTTGATGCCTGCGATGGTGCTCAGTTCGTCCTCGATCGGACGACTGACTAGTGTTTCGATTTCTGCGGGACCGGCACCGCGGTAAACCGTTTGCACGTTAATGACGGGCAATGAAACGTCGGGAAAAAGATCGACGCTCATGAACTGAAACGACGTCCATCCGACGACCACCAACGCGATGGTAATGCAAGTCATGAAGATCGGCCGGCTGATGGAGAGTTTTGGTAAGCTCATCTTAATTTCCTTTTCCTTGGTCGCTGATTGCCGCTTGGTAATATTGAATTTGTGTTTTTAATGAAAGCAGACCGGCCGCCGATTTTAATCTGGCCAGTGCCGCCTGCGAGTAATCTTGTTCGAATAATAAAACTTGATAAGTAGTGGTCCGGCCTTGGCGCAGACGCACGCGCTCGGCTTCAAGTTTTGCTTTCTGTGCGCTTTCTATCCGAGTTAATAGTCTCAAGTTATTGCGTAAATCGGTCAAATTTGAAGTGAGTTCCGTCCAGTCCTGTTCTTGCGAGTAGCGCGCGTTTTCGCGATTGAACTCGGCCGCGCGAAGGTTTTTTTGCGCACCCGCTTTTGCATCGGCTAAAGCAGAAAAGTTGAGCGGAACATTCAAACGTAGCCCGACAAAACTTGAATCGGTACGCGTATAACCCGTGCGGCTCAACGCTTCGGCGTAGTCTTTGTCGCGTCCGTTAAGCGCGTAGGATCCGTACACATCTAAGGTCGGGCGATTTCTTTGCGTAGCTAATTCCGCGGCGGCTTTCGCGGCACTCACTTGCGCAACGGTGCCGAGGACGTCGGGCCGATCACCGGGACGAACAGCGGGGATCTCAATGTTTTCCAAAGCCGAGTACTCGACCGGCTGAAGAGCCAGTATCGGCACTTCGGCCGCTCGATTCAGGAATCTGTTCGCCGCACGTAATGCTTCACGCTGCTCGTTCTTCGCAACTTGTAGTTCAAGCGTCCGCGCTTCAACCAACGCTTTGGCTTGCACAACGTCGGAATCTTCGCCGAGGTTCATTTTTTCTTTGCGGCTGACGTAACTCAAAATGTTATTTGCGGCCGCGGCGGCCTCTTCTTGGATCCGAACGACATCGGCCCAGGCCGAGAGTTTCCAATACGCGCCCTCCGCCCGCGCGATCGTTTCTAAGCGCTGCGCTTCGTTTTGGTAGAAGCCGGCGTTGGCTTGTTGTCTTGTTACTTCTTGGCTCGCACGTGCCGAGGATCCGAAACCGCCGCCCCAAACGGGAAGGGTCAGTTCGATCTTTGGTGTTTGATCCCAATAATTAGGCGTCGGGATAAAAAGAGAATTCGCGTTTACAAATTCGGTATTGGCCGAACCGTAGGACAGTTTGCTTTCTAACCCGAAGCTGAATTGTTGGCTCAAACCCAAGGAGTAAGATTGCGATTCGATCCGGTCGGAAGTTCGGGGCGCGGTCTCTTTCCCGTCGTGGCCTACCCGTCCTTCGGCGAAGAACTTGGGCGTAAAAACGAGATCGGCCTCGCGCGAGAGCAGCTTCGCGCCCACGGCCGCCTCATCGCTCGCCTTGTAGGCGGCGCTACCGGTCTTCACCGCCTCTATATATTCTTGCAGCGATAACGCCTGCGCCGGGGCCGCTAAGAACATAGCCACGATAGCGAAGGCCATGGTTAAGGCTTCTTTCAGCTGGGTTGAAGATGCGTTTTTCGGGGAGGTCATGTCTCAAAATCCTTCGTTAAACCGATTGTTAAGTAATTAATCGATTACTTACTTAGCTTATCGGCTGAGCTGTGAAGTAATCAAGTAATTACTTACTGGAATCTGCCGATAAGACGTTGTATGGTTGGCGAGTCCGGTGTTTTTGCGAACTTAGATTGAATAAGGAGCTTTTACTCATGAAGGCGAAGTCCCAAAAAAAGAATTTCCCGGTAGCCGAGGCGACTCTTTCTAAACCAAAGAAAAGGGACCGGTCGGGCTCGGAGGCCCGCCTGCTGAAAGCCGGTGAAGAGACATTCGCCAAATATGGGTTCGCGGGCACGACCACCAAATTGATCGCGCAGAAAGCGAAACTGAACGAAGCCCTGATCGCCCGTTATTTCGGCGGTAAGATGGGACTGATGCTCGCCATTATCGAGGACCATATTAGCGAGAAGCACAAAGCACTCGCGTATGAACCTAAGGGCAGCCTTGAAGAAGAACTCACGTCATACATTTTAGATAAGCTAGATATGCACTGCTCGCACGACGAATCATTTTTTCGAATCGTAATCTCGCAGGCGATGGTCGACCAAAAATTTGCGAAGAACATCCGGGCCGCGGCGCCACCTAGCCCCGACAAAAACTTAGTGGAGCGCCTCGAGAAATTAATGAAGGCGGGAAAGATGCGGCCGGGCCTAAATCTCCAAAGCTTTGTACAAGCACTCGAAATTCAGCTGCACGGCACTTTCGTTTTTGAACAGATCCTCATGGGCAGAAGTCGCGAGGAAATCAAAGTTCTCGTGTTGTACGCGCGTGATGTATTCACCTCTTTCGGGCAAAAATAGGAAGCGTCCCGTATTGGGGCGATTCTCAAGCTTGCCCGGCAAAATTCCGAAAAGCAGAGAGTCATGAAGTACCTGCTTGTCTCCACCATACTTAGCGCCGCGCTTATGTTTTATATTTCCGGCGGAAGTAAGGGGTTGTCTTCTTTGGTTCCGGCCGCACCCCGCGCCCCTAATTCCGAATCGCAAACCGAAGAAGCAAAATCGGCGACGACCGACGAAGCACAACTCGGAGCGGAGTCGGGGACGGAGCCCGAACCCGAAGCGGAGCAGCTCGTTCAAATTCAGGGCAAATGGCACAAGTACCGCGCCGACAACCGTTACGTGATCGACGGTATCCCCACGTTCCACATCGCTAAGAAACGTCCGGCGATTGAAGTCCGCAAACCCGCATCCGTCGCGCTGAATACCTCGGGCACCGCGAACGGCGGCGACGGAAGTCGCGATGATAAAAATATGGAAAAGTCCCGGCGGCTGATGAAGATTGTAAGCGACAACCCGCTCCAGGTTTACACGCCCGACGGCTTCGCCTCACTTAAAACCGGTCTAGATGCGCTAAAGAATTCGAACGCCGAACGTAAGAAAGTTCTCGAAGAAATATCCCGCGAGTGAATCGTCGTTTATTCTGGGTCACCGTCTGTGTCGATTTATTTAACAAATTTCGCGCATTAAGCACAAATAAAGGCATCCAAACCCGGCCGACGTTTTCGCTTGAGAAAGTCAGAATCCACGCCGAAAGTCTTGTATGGATAAGAGACGGTTTTTTTGCATCGTTTTGGTCACGACCTTACTGATTCCCTTTCAGAATTGTAGTCAGCCTCTTGCTTCACAACTTAAGGCTTTGTCCGAACTCGACGGCGGCGGCGGCGTCCCTGCACCTGAGCCCGAAAAGCCGTTGTCCAAAATATTTCCCATCGTAAATCTCACCACAACGGGCGCGGCGCCTATCACCTCGAAGGACGTCTACGTCAGCGGCCGCTTCGTCATTGATCCGAACGGAAGCCCCGGTGCGCTTCCATTCGACGCAACGATGAAGATCAAAGGGCGCGGCAACTCAACCTGGGATATGCCGAAAAAACCTTACAAAATAAAACTCGATTCCAAAGCTTCCGTATTGGGAATGCCCGCGGATAAGGAATGGGTTCTCCTCGCGAATTATTCCGACAAAACCTTGCTTCGCACTTACCTCGCGTTCGAAATGGGCCGGCGGCTCAACATTCCGTACGTGCCGCGCGCTCAGTTCGTGGAAGTAAATCTTAACGGTGAATTTCTAGGTAACTATCTACTGACCGAGCAAGTGAAGATTGCTCCCGATAGAGTTAACGTTACTCCCCTCGCTCCGTCCGACTTGACGGGCGATGCGGTCACCGGCGGATACCTTATTGAGTTGAATGAACGCTTAGATGAGCCCGTGTCCTGGCGTACCTCCCGCGGCGTAGCTTACACGGTAAAAGAGCCCGATCTCGTCGCCGGTCAAATCACCTGGCTAAAGAATTACGTGCAAGGATTAGAAGACAATCTTAATTCGCCCACATTTACCGACCCTCTTACGGGCTACGAAAAAGACATCAATACGGACACGTTCATCAATTATTTTCTCGTGAATGAAGTATTCAAGAACGTCGACGCCGCGAACTTCAGCAGCATCTTTTTCTACAAGGAGCGCGGCCAGAAATTAGCGATGGGGCCGCTGTGGGACTTCGATCTCGCGGCAGGTAACGTCAATTATTCAGACGCGCAAACGCCCGAGGGTTGGTACCTCCGCACCGGCTCACCGTGGTTTAAGCGATTGTTTGAAGATCCGGTTTTTGCCGCACGGGTAAAGACTCGATGGAACGAGCTGAAAGTTTCAAAGCTAGATACATTGCTTCCGTTAATGGATAAGTATGCCGAGATGATGGAACCTTCGCAGACCCGCAACTTTACGAGGTGGCCGATCCTTGACGTCTACGTATGGCCGAATAAGGTCGTGACGGGTTCGTACCAAGGCGAAATTGATTACGCGAAAGACTTCCTCAGCAAACGCATCAAGTGGATGGATGAACAGTTCAATATACCGTAGGTAGGCTACGCCTAGGGTTCAGCAACCGGGGGGTTGGCCATGGGCACCGCTTCGGTTTGCGCGTCTTCCGGATCGATCGTGAACTGCGCTGACGGAGCCGCCTGCGCAAGGTAGATGATGACCGTTAACATTAACAGGATGAGCGGCCCCGCGATTCGAAATAGAAATTTGAGCATGTTCGTCTCCGGCTACGATAAGCGTATCGTAGGCAAAGCAACAACCACGCCCGCTCAAAAAGGATAACGTCGCCCTAGCCGAAGCGAACCGAAAAATATTTCCTGGTTGATCAGCCCCTAGGCCGGCAGCTGAAATCAACGATCACTTCGTAGTCTTTGCCGGAGGTCGCCACGTAACCGACCGTGCCCGCAGTGCCCAAGAGCCCGCCCAGCGCGCGCGATTGGTCGGGGACCATACCTACGCCTCCCACCATCATCGCCGCGGTTGAACCACGCCGGATCATGTTGCGCGTGGATTCGTCCATATCGCCGGTATATTTCGTGGCGTTGCTTGCGAACACGGCTTCGCTTCCCTTTTCCTTACAGTACTTTTGCGCCGCTTCGACCGCCGCTTCCTCGGCGTCTTCCCGGTTGATATCGCGCACGAGGGCGCGGTTCATTTTCTCGCCGGGCATCATCCGCACGCTGGCGGTCGAGCAACCGAAGGCGACAAAAGACATAGCAATTCCACTCAAGACAATACGCTTGTTCATAAAAATTCCTTTTCAATCTTTAATTGTTAAAAAAGCCAGGCCGCGCTTAAGCCTAATTGACTGTACTCCGAATCGGACGCGATCTTCCCGTAGCCGACCAAGCCGAATTGTTTGGCTAGTTGGAAGGTAGCTCCAACACCCACGAACGGTAGTGCTTTCGAAGATTTCGAAGACGAGGTAACGTCGTTACTGCCCGAGGCCGAGAATGTGCTTACTTTCTCTTCGCGGGTTTGGCTCAAAAGCATCAACCCGCCGGTGAGGCTAAGGCGGATAGGTAAATTATTTTCATTTAACGTGACCGGTGTAAAGACGGCCGCCACGGAACCTCCGAAAGAAGATATCTTCGTTTCTTTGTCTTCCGTACCGCTTGCCGAAAAAGATGAACTTGAGTTTTTGTCGTCTTCGCCCTGTAAGCTCAACAGATGAACCTGCAATCCGAACTTGCGCGAGATATTGAATTGTCCGCCCAGCGAAAGGCCGGTGCCCGAACTTGCGGGCATAACGACCAAGCCAAGGTGAGCTTCAAACTTCGAAAATTCTTCGGTCTTATCGGGCAGAACGACGCCCTTTGGTTCAACCGAACCGGGCTTAGCCTCTTTCTTGAAAACGAAGTTGTAAGTGTCGCTTGATTCCTCGGCGCCGGCCGGGAGTGCAAACATTAACGTTAAAATCATCAGTAGCCGCATGGGGCCTCCTTAGTTATGAAACCTTCATTATCCAAAGTCCGCGCCACGATGCTTTGCTTGAAACTATTAAGGAAAATCCGGTCGGGCCGTGCCGGGCATGACATGAACGTCATAGCCCCTACGTCAGACCTTTCCCATTATCTTCGAGATACCTAAACAGCGTTCGCGGGGTCACTCCGAGAAGATGCGCGGCTTTGGTGCGATTGCCACCGGTACGCTCTAATGCCCGATTGATCTTTTCCATAACAAACGACTGTTTTGCTTTTTCTAAGTTTTCGGCACCGAGCCATTCGAAGCCGGGCTGTACGCTCACCGGCGCTTGCATCTCGGATTCTTGCCCTAGCAAGAAATGCTTTAACTGTATTTCGGATGCGGAACTTAAAACGACCGCGCGCTTGATCACGCTTTTCAGTTCACGCGCGTTTCCGCGCCAGGGTTGAGCCATGAGCCACCGGCGGGCATCGTCCGCCAACGTTTTGTGCGGAGCTATTTCGTTCAACCAATTGGAAGCGATCAACAAAATATCCGCCGGGCGTTCACGCAGCGGAGGGATCCACAAAGTCATCTCGGCAAGACGATAGTAAAGATCGTCACGGAATTGTTTTTCGGCAACCAACTCTTTTAGCGGTTTGTGCGTCGCCGTTAATATCCGGACGTTCACTTGCACCGCGCGATTAGAGCCCACGGGTTCAACCATTTTATCATTGAGCACTCTTAATAGTTTCGGTTGTAACGCCGGCGGCAGGTCGCCGATTTCGTCCAAGAATAATGTTCCGCCGTGGGCCGCCTGGATCTTTCCGACTTGATCGCTGTAGGCATGGGTGAAGGAACCTTTTTTGTGACCGAACAACAAACTTTCGAGCAGTTCGCCGGGGATCGCGCCGCAATTTACGGCGACGAAAGGTCCTGAAGCACGATCGCTTTTGTCGTGTAGCCAACGCGCCATTACCTCTTTACCCGAACCGGTCTCACCCTGTACGAGAATCGATAGATCGGAATCGGCAACTTGCCGGGCAAGATCGCAAGTCTGCTTTAAATTCTTACTTTGTGTCTGAAACGGAGAATCTTCGCGGCGCGCGCGCAGCTGGTTAATCTCGCGTTTCAATGAAAGTTCGCGCAACCGCAAATTGCTCAGCATGCCCGCGAGGTTCACCAACGTGTTGATGCGCGCGGCGTCCGCGCCGTTTAGCCCGGCGTGCGGCCGACGGCTTCCGGTCACCAAAACTCCGAGGACATTCCCCTGCATAATCAATGGCCAGCTAAAGACCGACAGAAAGCCGGTGCTCACTAGGCTTTGGCTAGAATTGTAAGTGCTGCCGATCACGTTGTTCACGAACGTCGGCTTTTTGCTTTTTACACAATCTTGAATCAGATTTTCGCTGATCCACGATCGGTCGGTCGTTACGTTGTGGCCGAGTATCACTTCGAGCTCATTAGAAATATTATGACTAATAATCAGACCTTTTTCGTGCTGCGCGATTTTCATGATGCCGGTAAGCAATTGTGCCAAGGGTTTTTCGGAATCTTGCGCGCCGGCCATTTGCGCCAGAACTTCCTGGATGACGTCGCCGTCTGAACTCAACTCGGTTGCGCTTTTCGGTATCAACGCGATGGTTAAGTCGTCCACTTGGTAGGATTCATTAATCTTCAGAACCTGTGGTTGTCGCTTCGAACCTCGCAAAGGATGAATGGCCAGGCCCCCCGCCTGCTTGGCTAAAATAAGATAGTCACCATCGTGCTTAAGCTGATCGAGCACGATCCCCCCGCCACCGGGCCCGCCCACCGGGGTCAACCCGTTCGTCGCGACGCTTGCCACCGCGCCACCCGAGATCGCAAGTATTTCGAAATCCATTCTTGCGCTTGGAGTTTTCACGGGGCCTCCGTCTTGGCGTTGACGATCGTGATTTTCGCGGGTTTTACGGTGATGATCTGTTCGATCGCCTGATAACCCGGCTTCTCTAAAACCAAAGTGTAACGACCGGGGCGGATTTTGTAGTTCGCTAATTGCGAGCTTGAAATGCGGCGGCCGTCGACGAATGCGCTTACACCTTCATCGATCAGTAAGCGAAGTGTTCCCACGGACGGTCTGGGCGATAGCTTGGCGGAAATTGCCACCGGTTTTTCTACATCAAGCGCCGGGGGATTCGCCATCATAACCGCTTCCGTGCGCGAGTCGTCTTCACTCGCTGAATTCACGGGAGTACTCGATTCAACGGGCACACCCGCTTTATAATGATTCATCAAAGCGACGGACGCCCAGATTCCCAAGACGAGCCCGACGAGCGTTAGCAAGAACCGAACTTTGACTTTGGAGGCCCCGGTTTTTTTAGCCCCCGTGATCTCCGACATCATAGTCTCGAGAGCCGGATCATCCGGGAACAACGCGTGGAACTGATTCACCTTCGCTAGAAGAATCGCCCGTTCGGTTCCGCGCGCTAACTCGACCCGGATATCGTTCTTCAAGATAGAATGCTTTAAAGACAGCGCCGCCGAAAAAAGCTCGGGGTCTCCGGTTCGCATCCACTCCTTCACGCGCATAAGCTGCCCGGACATTTGCAGGAAGTCCATGAGACCGGCCTCAACTAACCAAATTGAGTTGGGGCGATCATTGCGGTCGAGCCGTAAGCAGTCTTCGATCAGCCGCGCGATTTTTAAAGGGACGCGCGGATTGATCTGGACGATCGGCGCAAACCGAGCGGCCAGCAAATCATTCATCAAGATCTGACCGCTATCGTCCATGAATGGATGCTTCCCACACAACAACTCGTAAGCAACGACACCGAACGAAAAGATGTCCGAAGCATACGTTGCGGGCTGGCCATCGATCGTCTCGGGCGCCATGTACGCGAGCGATCCAACGATCGATCCGGTTTGCGTAAGCTGCCGGCGGAAAAACTCGGAGCGCGCCAAACCAAAATCGGTAAGTTTGGCCACGCCCTCCGGTGAGACCAGGATGTTGTCGGGCTTCAAATCCCGATGCAAAATCTGTTGTTCATGAACGGCACCGAGAGCGCGCGCGACTTGCGCTAGAATGTAAAGATGAGGCTCAATCCACACGGGTTCATTTTGCGTGGTCCACGCTTTTAGCGTTCGCCCTTCGACCAACTCCAATTCGAGGAAAAACTGCGAACCGGTCGACCAAGGCCGAATCAACTGCACGATATTAGGGTGCTTCAAAAGCGCGAGCGCTTCGGCCTCCCGCTGCAAACGCTCATTGAACGCGAGGTCATTGACCAGGGCCGGATGAAACACTTTGAGCGCGACGACGCGGGCATCGTCGGTGTTGACCGCTTCGTATACCGTCGCCGAAGCGCCCGTGGCGATTTGGCTCTTGAGTACGAAAGGCCCGGCTATTTGTGGCAACTGATCCGAGGGCATGAGCGTCCTTAGCTATGACAGAAGTGTCTTAGCTAAAGCAACAAGCAAGCCCGTCTAAACGGCTTTGGATGGTTTTGGGCGATGACGTATGAAAATAAATTCCCGATCGCCTAAGCCACGATGACCGAACTAAGCTTTCCCGGCTTCGCGCTCTGAGATGGCTTTAAGCTCAGTTTCCATGAAGGAAGAAACCGCCGTATGGCGCCGGCGAATATTTTTGATCACTTTTTTGGCGTCCTCCAATTGATTCGCGCCGACCAGGTATTTTACGTAGTTCTGGACGACCGTGATTTGAACCACATCCGGTTTGGCCGAGAGTACGTAATCAAAATGTTTTACCGCCTCGGCGATCTGGCCGGTTTCACCTAATGCTTTTGCGTAAAGGTAATTCACTTCTATGTCGCCGCCACCGGCGGCAAAGAACTGGCGGAAGCTATCGGCGGCCTCTTTGAATTTGCGTTGCTGCAACTGGAATTTACCGAGGCGCGCGAGCTGCTTAGAATCACCGCGCGCGAGTTCTGCGTACAACTTTTCGGTGCAATCGAACTTTTTAAGCTCCAAGCACACGGCGGCCATCTTTTCTACGGCCGCGGGCGAATTGCCTCCGATGAGTTCACCGGCTTTGAAGCCGATCACTTGTAGGCTCGCGCCGCCCCACGAAGCGATATGCACGAAGCCCGCGATCATCAACACCGCGCTCGCGATCGTCGTGACGAGGAACACTTTCTCCAAGCGTGCCTCACTGGCTTTCTGGGTGGGAGATAAAACGCAACCGCACGAATTGCAGACGACGGGCGCGCCGAGCAACCGGCTATTGTGAATTTCTTGAAGGCAGCGTGGGCAATTTGAGTGTCCGGTCATCGTGGTCCCCCTGGGATGTAGATAAGCAAACGCCCCGCCAGCTAGGCTCGAATACACGGCGGCCTTCCCGGCTACATCTTCGACCCTGCCTTTAATTTCGACGCCTCAAAATAGAACAGCTAAGTGAAAGCGAAGTGCGACGCCGGACTGAAATATTTCCCGCTTCATGAAATGCGATTGAAGGCTTTCACGAAGGCCGATACTTCTCATCGCAATGATATACATTTTAGTTTCCCTGCTGTGTTCGACCGCGTCGTTTGCCGAATCGCCGGCCTCATCCCCCATCCGCGAAGGCTTGGGCTTCCAAAGCGTGACCGCTCCGCAATTCGACGACGCACAATTATTAAGCTCCATCCAGACCGCGGTCGAAGAGTCCAAAGTCTCCGCCGTCACGCGGATTCAGGTCGACGCCGGCGGCAGCAAAGTCGGCATCGTCGTGGTCGGCGACAAAGACCAGGTCCGTCCGTTCGTCTTCCGTATCGAAAACGGCAAACCGGTCGGCCAACCCGGCACGATGACCGACTTCGTTACCCACAAAGTGGAAATCCCTTTTGGCACTTTAAAGATGTACGGCTTCGAACAAAAGCCCGGCTACGATTACGCAGGCACCGCGGGCTGGCTTGCGGTCGGCGTAGTCGGTCTTTACGCGGCTAAAAAAGTATTGAACAAAGTTACGATCGGGCGCTACAGCGTGGGCGACGCTCACGGCGAAGACTCAATGTTTCCCACGGATCCCGAAATGCGTGAAGAGATGCTCACAAACCGCGAGTTGTTCGCGCACGCCGTGGTGAAGGCCGAGGAAGTGATCGACGGCCAACTGCACAACATCGTTAAACCCTTAGCGATCGCCGCGGCCTGCGGTCACGATCACGGGATAGGCCTAAAAAAGCCGACGCCATCGAAATTTGTTTGCGAAGGCATAGACGAACCGCAAGCTCAGGCCGCCCGTCAAACTTTGCTCAAGGTCGTTCCTAATTTCGCGGTCCGCTTAGGCAAAGATTTTTATAACGAGTTGATCTCGCCCATCGTTGAGCTGGTCAAAGCGGTTAGTGATAAAGACAAGCGCCGTCAGACCTGGAATTTCTTCGACTTAATATCAAGACGGATGCTTAAAGAGCGCGGCGTTCCCATGGCCATAGCGACCGGCGTTTTCGTCGGCGTCGGGCAAGTCGTAATCGAAACTCTCGAGTCCGTCGCTCTGCCCGCCGGAATGCATATGTTCTGTCAGGTAGGAAACGCCTTTGTCCTCGCGGTGGCGGCGAAAGCGTACACGACTTATTTCTGCATGCTGCAAAACGAAGAGTTCAAGGGTAAGACCATCGCCGATCGTTGGCGCACGGCCCAGCAGATCGCGCGCATGGCGAAGGTCACGGCCGAGCCCGGATCCGAGCCCGACAAAATTAATCATGCGTTGAACCTACTCTTCCGTATGGTCGAACGTGATTTACGCCACTCCCGTAATTTAAAAGATATCGAGAAAGAACCTTCGCGCGATCTCGCGTGGAAGTTAGGCTCCCTTCGCAAAGAACTAACCATCCTGCAAATTCGCATCGTGCAAAAGACGGTTAAGGATGCCGACATCCTCAGTTGGCTGAAACGGATGTACGAAGTGCAGTCTATTATACAAGACTGTTCAGCCGACTTAGAATCCGCGGCTTAAATCTGCCGTTTTACGGCACGCCCTAAAAACAATTCATTGAAACGCGCGCCAAAGTTATTAGGGCGCGCTTAGGTTGCGGCACGGATCTTCCTATAGAGGTTTCCCGTATCTAACCTAACCGTCATGGAGGACGAACAATGAACATTAGAACCTTAACCACACTTACTCTCACGGCCACGGTGGCCCTCGTGCTATCGGCTTGTGACAGAGGAAAGTCGCGCACCCAAACTGCGGCGACTCCCGGCGCGAGCAAGCCGGCCCCGCAACAGCTTGACGAGTGCCCGTCTGCAGACGGCATTTGGGAAATGAACGGCGGAACGTCCGTCGAGTTCGGTCGCAAAGAAGGCTTCTTAACTTTGAAGCAAGTTGAATTGACCGAGCCAGTCGTTATGGACGGCAAAACCCACAAGATCAAAGAAATCTCTTCGGGTCTTGAAATTGAAGTGACCGGTTCATGCAAAGACCGTTTGGTTCAAATCACACAAAAACAAGGTAAAGTTTCGATCTCACAAATCTGGTACATCGCAGTTAACGACGGTTCGCTCTGGCTTGACGAAACCGACGGCGAAAACACGACGCAAATGACCGGTAAGCGTCAAGCGCCCCGTCAGGTTGAAGCGCAAGCTTCGCAATCTCCCGACGGCGTATAGACCATCTTGATTTTGCGCGGGAGGATGCCTATCCTCCCGCGATGCTTTCCCTCTCCGTACTTCAGCAAATTCTAGCCGCGACCGGTAACTACACGGGCGAAGGCATCAATCACGACAATCAAAGATTCAACGCGCAATTTTCGATCGAGCCCCTGCTCGGTGGAATAGCCGCTTGCCTACGTTTCAAAGCGACGGGTCACGACGGACTCATTTACCACGAAGAAATAAGCACCATCGCGACCGCAACGGACGGTAAACTTAGCTTATATAATCTAAATAGTAATTTACCCGGCATGACCGCGCACGTTTTTACGAAGCGGCAGGCGGAGCTCGGGGCTAAAGAAGGCTTCGTCTTCAATCACAACGATATCGATGACCGCAGCGTTTTCCGTGAGGAGATTTGCTTGTCACTTTACTCCAACGCAGACCTCGGCTACCGCTACTCGTGGGGTATGCCCGGGGGAGAATTCGGTTTTCGCTCGAGCGTACGCCTTAAGCCTGCGGCACCGGTTTAATCGACAGCGTAAACGAGCAACCGCCGCAGCGCTGAACCTTCGGCCACTCTTCCGCCTCGCGTACAAAAAGATTTAGGTGTTTGCAATTGGGGCAGGCGATCTCGCCGCTTAAGACTTCGGAAGTCTCGAGCCAAGTGGTCGTACCCAGTACGGTCGCGGCCAACCAAAACAACGGCGGCAAAATAAAATGCAGCAAGGGTACGACGATGGTTCCGATCCCGATAAAAAATAAAATGCCGAAAATTTTGGCCGCGCGGGCGATCCGCTCGGCGGAAGAATACTCGCGGCGAAGCGCAAACCCTTCGGTCGTTACGCCGTCGACTTCGCAAGTCAGGATGATTCGTTGTGAGGCCGGACCCGCGGCGGTGACTGATTCCACGAGTGAATCATAGCCGCAGATCGTGCGGAGGACTAGTTGCTGGCGAGATTTTTCGGTTTTTTAGGTTCGAACTTCTCACCGTAGGTGCGCTCAAAGGTTTCGAGAGACTTTTGCAGCGTCATCGCCTTATCAAGCTGTTGCTGAACCAGATCTTTTTGGGTCAGGTACAAACCCTTTTTCGCGTCGATCGCCAATGTTCGCGTGACGGCGCTGACGTACTCGGCCAGTTTTTCTTTCGCGCTTTGTCGGTCGTCCCGGCTGAGCGAGTTCCAGTCGAATTTTTTCTGGCCTTCGTCTAACGAGATTTTGAATTGCGCGGTAAGGGCGCTCTGGGCCGAGCCGGCCACTTGCAATTGCTGATTGCCTTCACTGACCTGCGCGGAACGTTTATCGGTTTTGGAGGTGCACGCGATGAGAGCGGCCGTGCCTAAAATAAAGACAGAAGTGACAAAAAAGCGCCCGAATTTCATGCTTTAAGCTCCCCTACCGGCATCCGCCGAGACTACACCTTCAGGGAGCAAATTGCATTCCCGCAACTAAACGGTTTCGTAATAATCCAGATCCTTACCCTAAGTTTCGCGCAAGAAATAAAGCGCGATGAAAGCCATAGACGAAACGACCAGGCCGACGGTTAAGACCGCGTTCATCGTGTCCATTCGAAAGTTCGGGCGCAAACGTCACGAGTACGCCGATGCAAAACCAAACCGGTACGCCGATCAAGATACAGCATAGGTAACGCTTCGCCCGTTCACCGCTTAAGAATAATTTATGGAAGCGCCCGCGACCGACTTCTGTTTTCGTCATCGAATTGAACATTCCCGATTCGACGAGACCCGCGCGAAGGCCGAGCAGGCACAAGCCCATCCCGCCGCCCACGAGGTAGGCGGTCTTCCAGCTAAAATAATCACCGATCAACGACGCCAGCACGGCGCCGAGAATCCCGACGGAGGCGATGACCGTAGTGCCGAGCCCACGGGTTTCTTTCTTCATGACTTCGGCGACTAAACAAATTGCGGCGCCCAGCTCACCGGCCAGGCCGATGCCCGCCGCTAATCGCAACCAGGCGTACACTTCCGGATTGGGGACGAAGGCGTTGGCGATGTTCGCCAGGGAATAAAGAAGGATTGATCCGAACAGAACACTTTTACGGCCTAAGATGTCGCCGAGCACGCCCCAAAGAATTCCTCCGAGGAGCATCCCGGCCATCTGGAAGTTGAGCAGGCGTACACCCACCGTCATCATTTCATCTTCGGGAACGCCGAGATCGCGAAGTGAGGGCATGCGAACGATCCCGAAAAGAAGTAGGTCGTAGATATCGACAAAGTATCCGAGCGCGGAGACGAGCACCGTTAGGACTATGGCTTTGTCGGAATCACTCTTCACGAGAAGAGTATAGCCACGTATGTCCCCGCGGTAAAAGCCACGAACGCGCAAAAAATCATCAACATGGTAAAGCTCAAAGCACGGGTCATGCGAAATCCTCCATCGTGCGACCGTCATCGCAAATCTTGCGCCGCGCTAAACTCACCTGGCCCGTCGCCATAACAAAATTCGTCACCAGTAAGGAATTTATTTCAAAAATGTCGAAGAGATCGATAGTTTGCCGTAAAGAATAGCGCCGCTCGACGTCAAATCCTAGAAGCCTCTCCTACTGGCGTATTTAGCTCCTCAGCCGCCCGACATAAACGAAATTTATCGAGCCTAAAACAAGCGACTACTTTCCCAACACAACGCTAAAATTGTAATAAGTGCTTTTATCGCTGCATTTTTATGAATATTTCTCCCAGCGAAACGGCGGTGCTAATCCTTGGGAAACAGTCGTCGTACAGACGGCACAATTAGAGGGGGAATCTAATGAAATACGCAATCCTTTTGGCCGGTCTTCTTTCGATGAGCATGTTCGCGCAAGCCGATACCGGTGATTCGCGTGATCGTGACCAAATCAATGCCGTTTCGACCGGTCGCTCGTACAACGGCAACAACGGCGCCGACTACGGATCCTACGAAACGGCAGCTAAAGGTGGATCGCCCGTTTGGTTGGTTCGCACCGCGGCCGGTTGCTCGAACGCCGGTGACCAAGTCGCTCGTCCCGTTTACCGCGTGAAAAAAGGCCGTTTGGTCTTCGCCGGTTACGAGTGCGTTCAAGACAATCGCGGCGGCAACGGCGGATAATTTCTGTTTACGTTACGCTACTAGTGCGCGGGCCGTGAATACGGTCCGGCGCTCTTTCGCTTAAAGTCCGTACGATCGCGAATTCTTTATGTATTGGGCAAAAGCGGCTCTTGCTCTATAACATCCGGATGACTCGTTGGCTTCTCGCGCTCTCCTTGCCGGTCCTTCTCGCTTCACACGTCGCTTTCGCGACGGCCAGCGCTAATTCTCCCCGCCCCGTTTCCGACGACACACACGCCGTTTGCGAATTAAATCTTAGCACCGAATTCAGTCACGCTCCCGACGACGGCAAACAAGGCTTTATCACCGACAAGCTTCCGATCATTCCTCAATCTATCCGCGAAGCCTACGCGCGCGGAATTTTTCCTTGGTCCGTGACGAGCGAAGGGATGGGCGAGTGGTTTTCGCCGCCCGAGCGCGGGATCCTGGATATCACCGACGTAGACATTCCGCGGGGCGACCGAAAGGCGATTCGCAAAGTCGAAGAAAGTAAGAAGTACGAAATTCGCGTGGACACGAACTTCAGAGGCGTGATCACCGCGTGCGCTCACCAACAACGGATGCGTAAACGAATCCGTGAAGGCAAAGTGGAGTTTGTGGTCGACGACCGCTGGATCACCGATGATCACATCGAACAATTCACGAAGCTGCACGAGCAAGGTAACGCGCATTCCGTCGAAGTTTGGGACATCGAACGCAACGTGATGGTCGGCGGGCTTTACGGCGTCTTCGTTAACGGATATTTTTCGGGCGAAAGTATGTTTCACGACGTACCCGACGTGACTAAATTGGCTTATAAACATTTGATCGAGCGCTTAAAAGCCAACGGCCACAAGCGCATCGACATTCAACAAAACGTCGGTATCAATCAAAAATGGGGTGGGCGTCTCATCCCGCGGGGTAACTCCGGCAAGCTGCATACCGCGGAAGACCTCACGTTCCTCAAATGGCTTGAAGAAGCAAAGTTAGAGAACAATCCGTTCTAGTTTAATGCCGGAGCGCTCAGCATTTCGTCACTCACTTCGGGATAGGCGGTGACCAAGACGTTCGGGCAATCCTCTTTCTCGGCGATGACAATCGCGATAAGACGGCCGGCCCGGTCATGCGCCTGAATACGATAGCGGCGATCACGTAAGCCGTCGTCGAAAACTCTTTCGGTGTCGCCCGATTCAAGTAGGGCTTTGACGTCGGAAATTCTTAAACCATGCTTCATCCAAAGTTTAATTTCGATCCAGCCGTTGACGTAAATCGTTTCGCAGCGAGCGTGCTTACGTCTGAGATTTATCGTTTGGTCGGCGACCCCGTGCATGCGCGCGACGTATTTGAAGAAAGCTTTCTCGCCGTCTCGTCGCGTGGGCTTAACATCGGAAGCGACGTAACTGCCCTGCCTGATTTTTCCGCTGATGAGCTGACTCTCAATCTTTTTGTCGAAGCGCAGATCAAAGGCAATCGTCCAAAAATCGTCGTGACCTTCCGCGATCGGAAAAAGCGGAGCTTGAATCGCCCCCGCACCGGCCGGAAGTAAAAATGCCGAGGCCGGAACTTGGTACGGCGAATTCCTCAGTAGGTGTTCGCAAGCCCAGGATAGACGAGGGCCCATGACGATCATTAAAAGACCGAGCGCCAACGTTTTGAAAGAAGTCATATTGCCGAAGGAATAGCTCATAGGTACCCTCCGGTCATGAAAAACATTTGCTCGTACATCTTGATTGTCCTTATTCTTTTTGCCGTCCCGGCTTCATGGGCGGCGGACGATTCAAGAGAAGGGCAGCCCGACCGCTACGTCCGTATGTGCGGGCCTGAGCTGGCTTCACCCAGCTACGAGCCTGAACCCGATGAAGCCACCGAAGGTGCGGGTTTTTTTGACTTAGACGACGACTTTCGTGCCCGCATTACCCCCGGCGTGGACGAAGTCCAAGAGCGCGATCCCGACGAGGCCGATGCCCTCGATCCCGGCACCTTCTAGAAAATTTGCAATTTCGGTGACAATTCTGAGTCTCACGAACGCCGCGGCTAAGCTGCGGGCCCCTCTTATTTGAGTTCAATGGTGGCCCGCTTATTGGACTAAGGAGAATCGCCGCACGTAACCAAGGAAGAGGTAACGGCCATGTTGCAAAGATTTATTCAGACCTTCGCCGTCCTCATCACGAGTTTCGCGACCTGCGCCGCCTTCGCGCAAGAACCGCAAATCACCGTCCTCAATTTCCAGAACTGGAAAGAACAGCAAATTCTCGACGCCCAAAACCAGACGCTGCGGGTTTCGGCTCGTCTCGCGCAGGTCAAAAACGGCAAATCGGCCGCACAAAAAGAATCTGCACCGTTGCCCGCGGGATCCAAGTTTAAAAAATCGGAAAGTGATACCGTCGCCGGAGCCGAGAAAGATCTCCGCCGCGCGCAAGAGAGCCTGAAAGCCGCGCTGGAACTCGCGATGGAGGATTACGTCACCGTGTATCTTCCGACCCTGCGCGATTCGCCCGAAGCTTTACAGGCCTTAGCGCAAAAATTATCTAAAGAAGAACTGGCCGAAATTTTCAAAGTTTTGATTCGCAAAGATGCCCCGCCTGACACTAAGCGCAACGGCGCTGCTCTGGCCACGGCACTTTCCACTTCTTCACGCTCACACGTGCCCTAGCTAAGGTTTCGTCCTCGCTCACTGCCATTTGCCTTCGCCCACCGACATTTATTTAACGGGGAACCTTGACTCCCCTCGCCCTCAATCCATATTGATCACGGTTCAACTACTTATAGTTTTTTAAGCCGTTATCCTAAATGGAGGTATTTTTATGGCAAAAGCAGAGATTGGTGTACGTCCTCTGCATGACCGCGTTCTCGTCCGCCGCATGCCGGAAGAGATGAAGACCGCTGGCGGAATTATCATTCCGGACACCGCAAAAGAAAAACCGCAACGTGGCGAAATCGTCGCCGCAGGCAAAGGCCGCGTCACTGAAGACGGCAAGGTCACCCCGCTCGAAGTTAAAATCGGCGACAAAATTCTTTTCGGGAAATATTCGGGCACGGAACTTAAGCTCAACGGCGAAGAGTACCTGATGATGCGCGAAGAAGACATTCTCGGGATCATGAACTGACATTGCGGGATCGCAGCTGCGATCCCTTAATTTTTTTAAGAGTTTGGAATCACGAACTCTTGCAGATCAAACCTTAAAACTTACTACCTTACAGAGGACTATATATGAGCAAAGAATTACGTTTTAGCGAAGACGCACGTAGCGCGATCCTTCGCGGTGTTAACGTGTTGGCCAACGCCGTAAAGGTGACCTTGGGCCCGAAAGGCCGCAACGTCGTCATCGAAAAATCTTTCGGCGCCCCGCTGATCACCAAAGACGGTGTCACGGTCGCTAAAGAAATCGAACTTGAGAACAAGTTCGAAAACATGGGCGCGCAAATGGTTAAAGAAGTCGCTTCGAAAACGAACGACGACGCCGGTGACGGCACCACGACCGCAACCGTATTGGCACAAGCCATCTTCCGCGAAGGCGCGAAGATCGTTTCGGCCGGCCACAATCCTACCGACGTCAAACGCGGTATCGACAAAGCCGTCGCGGCCGTCGTTGCTCAGTTGAAAGAGATTGCGAAGCCCGTTAAAGGCGACAAAGAAATCGCGCAAGTCGGCACCATCTCTGCCAACAACGATAAAGAAATCGGCGAAATGCTCTCGCAAGCCATGGCTAAAGTCGGCCGCGAAGGCGTCATCACCGTTGAAGAAAGCAAAACCGCACAGACCGAACTCGAAGTCGTCGAAGGTATGCAATTCGACCGCGGTTACTTGTCTCCCTATTTCGTAACCAATGCCGAGCGTATGGAAGCCGTTCTCGAAAACGCTTACGTTCTCGTTTACGACAAAAAAATCTCTTCGATGAAAGACATGATCAGCGTTTTGGAAGGCGTCGCTAAATCGGGCCGTCCCCTCTTGATCATCGCCGAAGACGTTGACGGCGAAGCACTCGCGACTTTGGTTGTGAACAAACTGCGCGGCACCCTGCACGTCGTTGCCGTTAAAGCTCCCGGCTTCGGCGATCGCCGCAAGTCGATGCTCGAAGATCTTGCGACCTTGACCGGCGCGACTTTGATTTCGGAAGACGTTGGTCACAAACTCGAAGCGGCTACGATCAAAGATCTTGGTCAAGCTAAGCGCATCGTGATCGATAAAGACAACACGACCGTCATCGACGGCGCCGGCGAGAAAAAAGGCATCCAAGCCCGCGTTGGCCAAATCAAAGCTCAAATCGAAGAGACCACCAGCGACTACGACAAAGAAAAACTGCGCGAGCGTTTGGCTAAATTGGCCGGCGGCGTAGCGGTCATCCACGTCGGCGCGCCCTCGGAAGTCGAAATGAAAGAGAAAAAAGCCCGCGTAGAAGATGCGTTGAACGCAACTCGCGCAGCCGTTGAAGAAGGCATCGTTGCCGGCGGTGGAACCGCGATCTTGCGCGCTTCCCGCGTCTTGGAAACTTTGAAAGTTTCCAGCGATGAGCAACGCGCAGGCGTTCGCATCATTCAACGTGCATGCGAAGAGCCGATTCGTCAGATCGCAGCTAACGCCGGTCTCGATGGCGCGATCGTTCTCGACCGTGTATTGGCCGAGAAGAGCCCGGCTTGGGGTTTCAACGCCCTCAGCGAAGAGTACGCAGATCTTTTGAAAGACGGCGTGATCGATCCCGTTAAAGTGGTTCGTTGCGCTCTTGAAAACGCGGCTTCCGTAGCCTCGTTGATGCTCACGACCGAAACCATGATCGCCGAAGCTCCTAAGAAGGACAACGGCGGCGGTGGCGGCGGCGGACACCCCGGCATGGGTGGAATGGGCGGCATGGGCGGTATGGACGGCATGATGTAGGCTAACCTAGCGACCGCAAGCCTGCGGTCGCTGATAGTGCGGACCGCAAGCCTGCGGTCCTTAGCGTCGACCACCCCGGTGGACGAAGCTGCATCAGAAAATTAAAAACCCGAGCTCTAAAAGGCTCGGGTTTTTTTATGCCTAAAATGAATCGCGGATTTAGTTGACGACCATCTTAAAACTATTTTCTACGGCCTAAGTTGTCGCAACCGCCGGCAATCCAGCAGTTGTGCCCGCCGCAAAGAAAGATTCCCTGGTAACCTGACTGACGGACTTGAACGTGATGCTCACGAAAATTCGGCCAGGTCGGCAACATGGATTGATTTGCGAAAGCGGTCGACATGCGGTCGAACGATTCACGACGGCCGGCTTGTGAATCCAAAAAGTAATCGTGGCCTCCCTGTCCAATTTCACCCTCGTAGCCCGTATCGCGAACCACGACAAAGTGCTCGTGACGGGTTAAACCACTCGGAAAAATTTCGGCGAGCCACTGAATTGTTTCGGTCGAAAGACTTTTAATCGCATCGGGATTGAGTAGATCGCAGGATACGGGCACATTCGCCGGCCATCTACCGACGGTTATGGTGCGATTCGCGACGACGGTGTTGGTCCGTCCGCTTGAAGAAGATAAAGAACTACTGTTGTTCGAAGCGGCGGTGATGGGAAGCGCGGCCTGGTCTTTCTCGGAACAAGCCGAAAGACAAAAAGCAAAAGCAAAGACACCAATGGTGACACGTAACGGTGAACGAAATGAAAACTGCTCGACTGACATTTTTTACCCCCGTAAAAAAATAAACCCCAAGTTCGGAACAAAACTAATTTTAAAATATTTAGCGAGTGGCGTTGCCTGAATCGCCGCCGCCACCGGCGTAGCTTACCGCCGCCTGCGCTTGCGGAGCGGCCGCGGCTTGAACCTGCGCCGCGCGTACGGGCTTACCCGGAGTGGATACGCTGACCGCGTTGGCCTCTTCCGCGCTCGAAGGCTTATAAGACGCAACGACGCGTGAAGGTGATGAATGGTCGCTGATCGCGACTTCGGCAAAAGGATTATTCGATTGAGACATCGTTGAAATGACGTTGCGAACCCGCTCTTGCTCGGCGGCGGGATTTAGCGACGCCGGAAGGACGGGCGGTTTACCGACGGTAACGGGTAAACCCGCGGCCGGCGCGCCGGGCATGCCGGTGAGACCGTTCAGGTTATTCGAAGCGAGTTGATTGTTCGAAGCCAATTGGTTGTTCGAAGCAACGCTAATGTTGTTGTCGCTCGCGATCTTCATGGAGCACGCGGTTTGCGTGACGGCGAGGATCAATAAGAGACATACACCCGAATACTTAATAATTTTTTTGTTCATTGCCTGTGTACGGAGCAAGGAACATTCCACGCGGGCGCTCTATTACGGCATCTGGCTGACCACGGACTTCACACCTATATAGGTGGTCGACACGATCAGATGTTGCGCTTCAAAGCTTCCACGATCTCTACGCGAGAGGCTCGGTACGCGGGAATCAACGTGGCGAACACGGCCATCAGGCTCATGATGATGAAGGCTCGCAAGAACGCCGAAGGTAACACGTCGACTTCCATCGGGAAAGCGGAGGTCGCTCCCGGAGTCATGATCGGGATCTGTAAGTACGTTAGGAAGTGGGCAAGAAAATAACCGAGCACGCAGCCGCAGATGCCGCCCATCATCCCGAGAATCAAACCCTCGGTGATGAACTGTACCAAAACGAGACGGCGCGAATTGCCGAGCGCGCGCACGGTTCCGATCTCGCCGGTCCGTTCGCTAATGGACATACCCACGATGTTGCCGATGGCGAGTAAGGCCAGCAACATCAAGATCCATTGGATCACCGTGTTCTGCATTTCAAAATATTCAACCACTTGCCGGTAATAAACGGCTAGCTCACGCCACGTGCGCACGCCCGTTCCTTCCGGAAGTTCGGCTTTGATCACGTCCCGTACGTGATCGGTGTCGGGCGTTCGGTCGAGCTGAACGACTAAGCGCTCGAGACCGTCGGTATCGAGCAACTTTTGCGCGGTCGCGAGCGGGATGAAGAAGGTCGAATTATCTACTTCGGAGAGTCCGCTTCGGAAGATGCCGACGAGTTCGCAGTCGAGCGCGTTGACCGACCCGTCGTACGTGTAACCGAGGAGCGTAACTTGGCTGCCGACTTCGAGGCCGATCTGATCACGTAAACCTTTACCCATGATCACTTCGAACTTCGAACCGGCGTTGAGATTGCGGCCGTCGATCGTACGGATATTTTCGAGCTGCGCTTTTTCGACGGCGGTGTCGAAGGCGACGCCCCGGGCGCTGATCGATTGCTCACCGTTATTGATTAAACCGTAGAAAGTAATTCTACCCGATGCGTAAGCGACGCCGGGGACTTTATTAATCTTCGCCAGAAGCTCGGGCGTAAGACGGATCAGCCGCGACTTCGGACTATCCTTCGCGGAGAGTTCCCACGTCTTATCGCTCGCGACTTGTAGATGACCAAACTGCGCATTGATCGCGATGGCTTCGAGCTTTCGCACGAGGTTGTAAGCGAAACCTTCGAAGATAACGATAGCCGCGATGCCCGCGGCAATCATTAACACGTTCAAAACCGTACGTCGGCGGTTACGCATGACGTTTCGTAAAGCGATGCGGAAATGAACCGCGGCCTGCCCGTTCATTTTAGCACCCCGTCTACGATGTCGACCCGGCGTCTTGCTTTACTAATCGCGACCGGATCGTGCGTAGCCATGATTACGCTACTGCCCGTCGCCGAATTAAGATGCGCCATCAAATCTAAGATTTCCAGGGCGGTGTGCCGGTCTAAGTTTGCCGTCGGTTCGTCCGCGATGATGAGTTGAGGTTCGCGCACGAATGCGCGGGCGATCGCTACCCGCTGGCGTTGCCCGCCGCTGAGTTGATCGGGGCGATTGGCCGCGCGATTATCCAGGCCTACTTCTTTTAAAGTCTTGAGCGCACGCTCGCGCCGTTCGGCGGCCGGCATGGGGCGATCAAGCAATGCGTATTCGACGTTTTCCAGCGCGGAGAGCACCGGTAGTAAATTAAAATTTTGAAAAATAAAGCCGAGGCTTTGCGACCGAAACTGGGCAAGTTCATTGTCGGTCAGGATACTGACGTTGCGGTTACCGATCAGAATTTCTCCGCTAGTAGGCGCCGCTAAGCAGCCGAATAAATTAAGGAGGGTCGTTTTGCCGCTTCCCGAGCTGCCGCAGATCGCGAGGAAGTCGCCCGCATCGACCGAAAGGGTGACTTCACGTACGGCATGAATTTCGTTTCCACCGAGCCAATAACTTTTGGAAACTTTTTTCGCCTGAATCGCGACGCCCGACTTAATCACCAAGCGCCTCTTTGCTAAAAGTGGCCGACGTGAATTTTGAACGTTTATGTCCCGAGTAAATCAATATCGAACGGCGGCCCTTATCGATGAAATCGGTAAACACGGTCTTAGTTACGCACTTCTTACCGAGCACGTTCTTCACTTCCGTGTATTCGGCGGATTTCAAAACTTTGCCGCTGACCGCGTAGAAGACCGCTTTCATGGGTAGCCGGTCCTTAACTCCGACCCAGTAATCGATCTTGGAATAAGTCACGCCCGTGTTCTTTGCTTTGAGATTAAGGCGGTAAGTTTCTTTACCCCCGACGGTCTCCTTGCCCCCGAGCGAAGCCTCGTAGTCTCCCGAAAAATTAGTGCGGGCTAAATCGCCGTTGGCCACTTCGCCCGTCAGCTTTTGTTGCATACTTACACGCGCCGGTCTTTTTATGTCGGGGGTGTAGAACCAAAGGTTATCTTCGTCCATTAAAAGTTTGCGTCCTGCCTGACGCTCGGGGAAGATCGTCTCGACTAGACTTTTTTCGCCGCCCTTGTTTAGTACTTTATAACGGGTCTCACGAACACTCGTTCCGTTCTCAAAATCCTCAACGCTACTTTGAAATGTTATGTTTCCCGGGGGCATGCGGCCCTCGTCGGCTTTGATGACCAAGTCTTGCGCCGAAGTGCCGGCAAAGGCTTCAGACAAAAGGAAAAACGTCACCAAAGGCAGAGTGAACTTTAAGATTTTCATTTATATTCCTGTTAAGCGGCTTCTCGCACAGATTTAGTCTCAACGACTTCGGTCTCTTTAGCAAAAGCGAAAAAGAAAAATAATACCGGCCAACCCATTACGGGCAATAGAAGGGCTAAACAGGTTAACAGGGTTTTGATTCCACGACGGGCGTCTAAATTCTCACCGTGGTAAGCGCGATGGAATAAGAACGGCCACGTTAACGGCAACATGAATAACGCCCGCGAGCTCATCTTAGACATGACTTTCATGAACTCGGTTAGGGCGAACGGTCGTTTCCCGTGTTCGGTCACGCATTCGTCGAGATGAGCTTGCATCATTGATTTCACCCTCAGGGTGATCGCATTGATTTCCGCTTTGCTTAAATCTTCGTACCTTTTAGCCGTAAGGTTTTCGGGCAGAATCGGCTTGCCGAAGACGTAACGCAGACGCGCGGGCAATGCGATGTACGCGATGACCGGGAAGACGGCGCATAACAAAAGAGTGGGCCCGACCGGTAGAAAAGGTAACCCTATTTTATTCGCGAGCCGGTTAAGCCATCTGAAACTATAAGCCAGCGGATTTAAATATTCACCGTTCACGACGGAGACCGGCACGATCGGCCGTTTATATTTAAGACTCATGCGGATAAATGAGGAGGAAAAACGCTGAAGCTCGTAACGGTGGTTGAAGCCTTTGCCGATTCCACCGACCCCTTCCGGGTTAATCAAGACGCTGGCGTTCTGAACCATTAATTTTTCGAATTCTTCCATCGTCGCGGGAGCCGAAAAGAAGTTCCATGTGCAAGGCAAAACAAATGGCGAAAGAAGTCTTTGGTTCAGGAGCATCGGCGCCGACAAAGGCCGGACGGTGCGATGCCCGTCCTGCGTGCGCAACAGGTGTTCGAACAAGACGAAACAATCCCATGGGAAGTTCATGCCGGAATGGTTGGCCGCGTAGATAACCGGGGCGTTCGGGGCAACCGATCCTTCCGGCTCGTGGAAAAAGCGCGCACGAAAGTAATGATCGGCCAAGTAGCGCACGACGCCGAGTAGACGAAGGCCCGCGGCTCGCTCGCTCACGAAGCCCTTCCGATCACGTGCTTTTTCAAACCCGGAATGTGAATTTTGCCGAAGTAATCTTCCCAATTAAAACTCGCGGCGCTGACCGCAAAGCTTTCCGCATCGGCTTTAGAGAGCCGCGCGTGCAGGCTTCTCAGTTTACCGTTTCGGTATCTGCACTTTAGCGATGTGTACGGAGAATATATATTCGCGAGGCCCGCGAACTTCGGCCAAGCTTTGAACCACAATTTTCCGGCACCGCTAAGTTTTGCGCCTTTTTCAATCGCGCGCCACAGAAGCGGCGGCAAGATGACCGGTTCGGAACCCTGATCCGCGATGCCGAAACCACGCCGGATCATGCCCGAAATCTGGTGAACGAAGAGCGGATTTTCATCCCCGCTGCATACGTGAAAAACTTTAAGCTGCGGGTTTACCGAAGAAATGAGCTCGTTAAGCGTTACGAACATGGCGTTGGATACAAGATCTACGGGAATAAAATCGACCACCGTACCCGGGCGCGACGGGAAGAAATTAATCTTACGCGTACCAATGGCGTAGATCAGCGGGTCACCGACTTTCCAGCCTTCGATCCAACCGGGCGAAGGCTCTCTCAAACAGCTCTCGACGATGGAAGGCCGTAAGATGGTCGCGTGAATCGAACCGGCGGCGTCACGTAATACGTTTTCGCCGAGCCATTTGGTAAAGGTATAAACATTATACCAACCGTGCGCGCGCGCGAAATCCCAGCCGGCTTTCACTAGCGAAGCCTCGAGCGCGACCGGGTCACGTGAGTGAAGCGCACGTTTCTCATTTACGATGTGTTCAAGCTGCGCGAGCACTTTATTCAAGTCAACGCGTCCGTCCGCTTTGTACGGTAGACGCTTCGAGGCGTGCGCGGGTTGTTCGTAAAAGTCTTCGTTCACATCGCCGGTACCGGTTTCGTTCACGTAGCAAGTCGAGATGTGAAGCAGTCGCGCGCGCTGAGAACCCGAGATGAATTTCACGATGTTCTTCACCGAGATCGTGTTGGTTTCAATCGCACGATCTAGCCGATTCATAAAGTCGGTTGAAGCCGCGGAGTTCACGACGTAATCGATTTCGGAAGACAAATGAACGTAATCTTTATCGTTCATTCCCATACGGCTCATTGATGAATCGCCGCGAACGAATTGAACTTTTTCACGTACGAGACTTCCGAACTCAGGACCACAGAATTCTTTAAGATGATCAAAAAGTTCCGAGGAAAACACCTCGCATTCGGCTCGCTCGAGCGAATGATTACCGTCCTTCGCCCGAATGAAAAGGAAGACGGTTCTAATTTCGGGACAAGATCGCAAAAGTTTCTCAAGAAAGACCTTCGCGAGGAATCCGGTGACGCCCGTGAGTAAGATCGCTTTGCCGGCAAGTTGCTCTCGCAAAGGCCGCAACTGCGTTTCAGAGGAGGAATGTGTTAAGTTTAGGCGGTTCATGACTAATCATTATCCATTCATTTTACGCGGCCGCAATACCCGCGAGTTCTCACGGCATCATTATTGTAATTGAATGCATGCGAAGCGTAGGTTCGAAAAGACGCGTACCAAATCGAGACGGAGTTATAAATGCATCCCATTGAGTTAGTCCTAGGTTGTTTCGCCTTCGTCGCAAGTCTTCTCGTCTTGGTCCAATTGCCGATGTTGGCGGTCATTCAAAACCTGAAGGCCGTGAGCGAACGCCGCATCTACCGTATCGCCTACGCCGCGGGACAACTGAAGCGTGAACTCAAAGCAACCTTGGTTAATTTGTGTCTCGATACGGCACTTTTCGCCATGGCGATCAGCGCTGATCTGGCAAAGCATAATGAGGCGAACGTGCTTACCACTTTCGCCGTGTGTTTCGTTTGGTTTGAAGTTTGGTTTTACGTTTCTCATCGCGCGCTCCACACGCGCTTACTCTGGCCTATTCACCGTTTGCACCATGAATCAAAAGTGACCAACCCGCTAACGGCCATGAGCTTCTCGGTTGCCGAAGGTTTCGTCTCGATCGGTGGCTTACTTGCCGGTGTTACCTTACTCTCCGCCTTTCATCCCATCTCGTACTTAGGCGTAGCGGTTTATTACGCCTTTTTGCAGGTGATCAACTTCTTCGGTCATTCGAATATCGAGGTTATGCCGCCGTCGGTTTCGCGCATTCTGTTCTTCTGGACCTCGCCCACCCACCATGCCATGCACCACTCGCGCGTTCGCGGCAATTACGGTTTGATGCTTTCGGTATTTGACCGCTGGTTCGGCACCGAGTTCGAAGATTATAAATTGGTGCACAAAGCGGCGTACGCCAAATCAGGCTTAACCGCGCTTGGTCTCCGCTTGCCGGCGACCGCAATCATTCAACCGGTCACACTAGCGGCTTCTGTCGCCGAGGACATCCGCTCCGGGCGCCTGGCTCTCAACGCCGACCGTGGCCCGTCAAAGCTTTTCCAAACCGACAAAGTCTACCAAGCACCCGAAGTTGCGGCCTGGTTAAGTCAGGAATTAACGGAATTTTCGGCGGACGTTTCCCTAGACTTGTTGCGCCGCTTCGATGCCCAGCAATGTGCATGGTATCTTCAGCGACAAGATGAGATATTCGGTCCGATGGCTTTGAATGATTTAAGCGAGTTAAAAACGACCGGCGCGCTCCGGACCGGTGATCTTTGCTTCTCTTTACAGATGCGTTTGCGCGCTCAGATCGATGATCTTCCGATGCCGAAGACCGACGATGCAGGCATTTCTGAGACCGAACTGTTTTTCAACCGCCGTCAGCCCCGCACGCTTTTACAGCATGTCGTGACTTTGAAAAATCCCGTTAACGTCATCGAAGCGATGACCATGGATGTGTCGGTACATAGTTCGGCGATCTACACGACGACCAAGTTGAAAGCGGGCGATCGTTACCAAGTTCAATTCTCCGGATTCGGCGGCGAAGCCGGACTCATTAATTCAGAAGCCGTGGTCGTTAACGTTCAACCCTTCGGCGACGGTTACCGCTGCGGTCTGACCTTCGTGAATCGCGAGCGTCGCGCCACCGCTAAATGGGGCTTACTCATCAAGAAAAGCAGGACCCTCGCCGCGTGATTATTTTTTTCCGGAGTGTTCTTCTTCTAGGCCTCACGTTTGTACTCCCCGCCCAAGCCGTGGTTTTTACTTTTTCGGGTACGGCGCTCGGCCGCTATGCTCATCACACAAATTCAAAGCCGGGCGGTCCCGCCTCGCAGCGCCTTGAGCTTAACTTGCAACAGAAGATCGCCCTGCCCCCTCGTTGGACCATCATGGTTGCCGGCCGCGGCTTTTTCGAGAACGTCTACAACGCTTCGAAGGAAATTTATCCCGAAGCTTTACGCAATCAAGACGGCCATGAACTCCGGCTGCAAGACACTTACCTAGAATATAAAAGCGGCAAAATTCTTACACGTTTCGGTAATCAACAAGTGGTATGGGGTGAGACCTTCGGCAATCTCTACGCCGACATCGTCAATCCTCGCGATTTACGAGAAGGCGTGCCTTTAGATTCAATTTCTTCGCGGCGATCGGTACCGATGGCTTTCGGTAAATACATTGCCGAAACTTTTTCCGTCGAAGCGCTCGTTTTACCGCGCCCTGAATTCCACGTTCTGCCTTTGCCGGGCTCCGACTTCGCCCCCATCTCAACCGAAGAGGTGCCGTATAAAAGCGTCAACGTCGAGCGTGAGCGCTATTGGTGGGGTACCGAGTACGGCATGCGCGGCTCGACGACTTTCGGAACCACCGATGTCTCCGCCTTTTACATGAACCACTACGATCGCTATCCTTATTACGAACTCGCGCCCGGCACGATACCGGGCACGAATTTAAACTTGCGCGAGCGGCACGCCCGCATTTCGACGATCGGCCTGGGCGCCGCCTCGGAAATCAACGGCTACGTGGCGCGGGTCGAACTTGTTCGGAACACCGGAAGGTTAGCGCCGGTTCGCGCACCGGCAAGCATCGATTTCGTCACGACCGACGAGGAAATCGGCGTGCTGTCCGTTGATCTTCCCTCGTGGCGCCGTTTTAATTTTTCGTTACAGGTTTCGAATAGTCGCTTCATCGCCGACAAACAGTACATCACCCGTGACCGCGATCAGAGTTACGGCGGGGCACGCGTTGTCGTCAGCCTATTTCGCTCTTCCAATTTAGAGCTACTGGCGGCGAAATCTTTTTCGGATCAGGGCACCCGGTTACAAACCGATTTCATGACTCCGTTGACTTCGAGTTTAGAGATTCACTTCGGCGGCGAAGCCTATTCGGGCCCGCGAACCAGCGAATACGGCCGGATGCACGAAGCCGGTCGCGTTTACGTTTCGCTCAAAAGTTATTTGTCCGCTTTACCTGAGAATGCGCTGTCGAAGTATTCTCGATAACGTCGCACGCGAGCTTTGCGCCGCCGGCCCCGCCCGACCCGTGCGAAGTGGGGCGCAGCTCCGCGGCCGACAAGATCGCCTTACCTAAGTTCATCGTGTTCATTTTATGGAACGGCAACGACAAACCAAAGCCGTGCCGGGTGACATGGTAGCCGTTGTCGAATTGATCGTAAGCGAGCGGCGCCGTGATGATCGGTCGTTTCGCATTAATCGCCTTCGCGACGGTTCCTATACCGCCGTGATTAAGGACCACCGAAGCGTGCGGAAAAAGCTGCGCGTACGGCGCGCCTTGAATGACCCGGAAGTCCGCCGAGGGATAACGGCCTTGCGGCTTGCGCCAGGCCGAAGAGACCATCAGTCCCGGCTTTCGCAGACGTAAACAAGTTTGCGAGAAAAGCTCGAATTGTTTTTCTAAGTGGTGGTTCATTTCCGAACCCATCGTGAAAACGATCGGGCGACGCTCGAGTAAATCGCGGATACGCAATTGATCCATCCAATCCGGTCCGGCCGCGCGATCAAAATCTACGAAGCCGACTTGATGCATTCGTTCTTTCGCCCGCCAATCTGGCTTTACGGAGCAGAATGAATCGGGCCAAAGATTCAAGATTGCGGGGGCCGAGTAGCGCCACTCACCCATTAGATCTTTGACCGGGGGCAAGCCAAGCGTACGACGAATCTCGTGGACCGGCGCGAGCCATGAATTCAGAAGCTTAAGGTAGCCCGCGAAGATGTGCCGCCGTCCGAACGTTCCCGCAAATTTTAGCAGTAGATCGTTCGCCGGCGTATCTTTTCCGGGATCGCTCACCGACATGTGACTGTACGGCGCGAGGAAAACGCTGAACAACGGTAAACCTAATTTTTCATGCGCGAGCAGGCCGCCGAGCATCAAGTTATTGCACACAATCGTGCAAGGGCCGAGTTCGGAGTGGCGTCTGATAATCTCGAACGACGGCAAGATCGCGGGTAAAATATATTTTTGCAGATAAACTTTTAGCCCGCGCAACGGAACCCAGGCGTTCGGATGATTTAAACCCGCGGCGTGGTCCTCGGCCGAAAGTACACTTTCAAAGGGGATCCCCGCGGTTTGACAATCGGCCCGGTGGCCCTCGGTCGTCAGGATCAGAGTTTCGTAACCGCGCTGCTTCATCTCACGAGCTAAACCGAGGAAGGGATTAAGATCCCCTTTCGTACCCAGCGTGAGGAAAATGTATTTCATCGGTGCCTTATTTTACGCTCGCGACATCACGTGCGGTTTGTGCTTTCTCAATTCTGCCATACATGTCTTTGTAATTGGTTAGAACTTTGCCCGAATAGATATAGGGTTCGATTTTGCTGGCCAACAAACGGCGAACGTTTGCCGAGCCCATATTATAAGCGGAAACGTAGCGGGTGCCTTTGTTATTGAAGCTCTTGCGAAGTTGCGCGAAGTAAGTTGCTCCCAAGCGAATGTTCATCGACGGATTTTCGAGATTGATCTCGCCGCTGTCGACGCCGGCTTGGGGCGCGACCCATTTGGCGGTCTCGGGCAAGATTTGCATCAAGCCGATTTCGCCGTGGCGGCCACGGGCCTTGAGGTTGAACTGACTCTCCGTTTGGATGACGGCGAGTAAAAACAAGGGGTCCATGCCGTGGTGATTTGCTTCGATGATTACGGCGCGCGCGATCTCGTAAGCCTTATCTTGATTAGCTTGCGGCAATGACGCTTTGACGAGGCTTAAGATGTACGGGCGTTGATCGTCGCTAGCATCGATGGAAAAGAGAGCGGCCTGTTCACGACGGGGGAAGAGTTCAAGTGCGTGCTCAAGCTGACCGTTGCTCTGAATGCGCGGTAGTTCCGCGGGCGCGTCGGTGACGTTCGCAATTTTCGTTTTTGCGCCGGCGAGCAAGAGAGCCGCTAAAACGGCGATGGCCAGCACATGGTATTTGTATCGTTTTAAGTAGTTCATACCCCCTACTAGAGCAACCCCGGGCCCAAATTCTAAGCTTCCGGAATGACTGGGATATTGGAATGAGACGGGGGTAAAACCGAGCTGGACTGTCGACGTCGGGAACACCCGTCAACGTCCGTCTATACATATCAGGTTTGGATTTTCTCAACTTGAGACGGGCTTTATAAAACCGATCTAAAACATGTAATACAGGCCGCCAGAAATCGTAGTGTAGCGATGGGAAGCGCTATCCGCATTTCCATTATCTCGCCCACCGTTACCGGTAAACACTGCCGAGTACATCTCGAAATCTAGATTCACTTGGGCCTTCAGGCGCTCACCCAATTTTTTGAATCCGAAAAGACCGAACTGAACGATCTGCGCTTTAGCCGTTCCGCCCGATGTGATGGGTTCTTCTTTGATGTGTGGATTAAGAACTAACGCGAACTCGCCGCCGACTCCGTACTCACCACCTTCGGAAATCGGGGCCGCGCCGTTAACGCCGAGTTTAAATCCTGAGTAGCGGGCGCTCAGGAAAGCATCGGGAGTGGCGTCGTCGGTGTAGAGTTTGTAGCTGAGATAACCGAGGTAAGGTTCCGCGTAAGGCGACCAGCCGTACGAGCCAAATCGCAAACGATAACCCACCCCCGCTTCGTAGTACGAGAGCGACTGGTTCAATTCCGAAGGTGACGATCCGGGCACGGGATTATCAACGACCACGATGCCTTGCTTGAGCTTCGCGTGAAAAGTCCATTCGGGCGTAATCCACAACTCACCTTCGAGCAAAATACTCGGCGCGAAACTGTCGGTCGCTTCTATTCCGGGAGTCGAAGGTACGTTCGTGTTTTCTTTGACCTTTGAAATCCCGAGTCGCGCACCGATCTGACCGAAAGTCGCCGGGTCTTGCGGCTGCCAGGCGCGTGCGTTCTTGCCGAAAGCGATCGCGCCGTCTTCGCGGTTTTCCAAACCTTCCTCGGCCGAGGGTTCGAGCGACAAACCTTCGTTTGCCGAGTAGGTTACGAAATCAAGCGGCCCGATCTTACTGCCTTTTTGAATCGCGCCACGTTCTTTTTCGCTAACGACGGTACCGAAGCTGAGAGTCTCGTCGACTTTCAGGATTTTGATTTTACCGAAGATTTCTTTTTCGGTGCGCACCAGGAAATTAAATTTGGGGTGACGGTGCGCTTTTATAATTTGAATCGCGCTCAACATCTGGTTTGTTTGAATGCCGTCCTTCGCGCCTAAATTAATCGTCACGCGATTGGCGTCGCGACTAAGCACACGACCCGAATAGGGTAAACGCGAAACGATTTCGCTTAACAAACGTTCGGTTTGTTCTTTCAGATCGTTGATGTTGAATTGCTTGTAATCTTTCAAGATCGCTTGCGAAAAAAGTTTTCCGTCCTTGGTCAGGAACAAACTTAGGTGGATGATCACGCCGTTCGGGCCCTTGGTGATTCGCGCCGCGAAGAACGCGTCGGCGCCCATACCCTGGCTTACCTGCAGAGCTTTAGCCGGCGCGGCTTCCAATTCTTCCGGTGATAAAATCACGCCCGAGTTGTTGGGCGGGACATAATCCCACCGGTGCATTTTCTCGATCAAAGAAATGAAGTGGGCTTCGAGTGGCCGCGCGTAAATTCCCTGCAAGTTATCCGTGAACGGCACCAACGAAACTTTGTCGATCGATAGTAAGTCGTCCGTTTCACTTTTATAAGTCGTGCGGTCACCGGTGACTTCGGTGGCGGAACTCTCTGGCGCGCCCGCGGGCGGTGTCGTCTGGGCTAAGGTCCTGTACCCCGGTGAGCCAACGGCAACGATCGCAAACGCGAAACCGATAAAATGTCGACGGAGTAGACAAGACAATGATTATTCTCCCCTTTTCATTCTGAAGGTGGCCGGGCAATTAGGTCAATTGGCATAAAGAACGGCCAGACAAAAGCCGAATAATTGTAACGATGAAGCGCTTGCTACTAGCTCTTAGTCCACTGTTTGTCTTTGCGTGGTGCCATCTCGCATCCGCGCAGCTCGATTCGACGAGCGCGGTCCTGCTACGCCCTGGCGGCAAAGCTCCCTCACGCCAAAATTTGGATTCTTCCCGTTACAAGATTCGTGCGCCTGAATCCCGTCGCGATGATGACGAAATCGGCGAACGGCCCGGCACCGTGATTCCCTCGCCGGTGACTCCACGGAAACCAAAATCTGCCCCCGTGCCCACCACGACTTCCGAAGTCACGGTCACCGCCCCACCGCCCACGGAAACACCGGTTCCCACGCCGGTTCCTCCGGAGCCGGTCGAAGCCGCCGCAACGCCTATCACGCCCGTCGCACCGACCGCACCCGAAGTCGTCACCGAAGCGGAGCCGGCCGTGAAACCGCCCGTCACTCAACAAGTGCACGAACTCGTCGGCGGAACCGAGGAAGATATCATCGAGGCCAAAACCGCGATTCACCCGCAAGATCCCCGCTCTAACGTCATCGATATCCAAATTGCGCCCGGTTATTACTACAACGATTCCTCAAGTACGTATTCGTACCGCGACTACACTTCAAACGGCCCGGCCCTCGGCCTCGGGATGAACGTTTGGTTGACCCCGTTCTTCGGCTTTCAGTCGCGCTACTTCACCAGCGTCTCTTCGAGCGTACGCAGCGGCGGCACGAATATGATTCCGACCGAGGTTTTAGCGTTCGATGCCGGCGTTCGTTTTCGTAAACATTTCGGTTATTCACGAAAGGCCGCGCATTTAAATTGGGGCCTGGATTACCACGACGAAATGAACAAGATAAACAAAGAAGCTACGACGATCATCGGTCGCAAATCTTCGGGTTTAAGTGTTTCGTTCGAAGCGGTGATGCCGTCGTCGTTCACCTACGCCCATACGGTGCAGGTCGACTTGCGCCCGCGAATGAAACACACCGAATCCGGCACGGCGGCCGACGTGAAGTCCGGCACTAAATCCGAAACCAACGCCATCGCATTAAGCGTGGGCGGCGAGTGGACGCTCGACCGCAAAAACCGCCTATTCTGGAAAAGCCAATATTCAGTTGAACGAAATTTATTTAGAGGCCCCGCGAGCGAAATCGATCCCGCCGACGGCCAGACGCCCGACGGGGTCGCCGTTACGAACAGCTTGATGATGTTCTACTTAGGTTTTAAGTGGGGCTCGTAAGCTTACGATCTTCCGGTTTCGGCCGGCTCGGATACGTACTTTGAATTCATAAAAAACATAAGACGTTGCGCACGCCGGGATTTGCGCCAGCGGCGTATACCCACGTAGAGTGCGATCACGACCAAGAGAATCGCGCCGAGCGAAAGCTGCACACGCTCGGCGATGACGAGCGCTTCGTCCAAGTTCTCGCCGACCCAGAAGCCGACGTAAACCCACAACGGTACGCTAATCAAAGCCGCTAAACCGTCGAGTCCGTAAAAAATTATCGGCCGAACGCCCATGATCCCCGACATCAAAAAAATCGGCGAACGAAGCCCGGGCAAAAACCGCGCGGTAAAACAAATGAAATGCGAATTACGAATAATTTTTCGTTCGGCCATGGCAATCCGGCGTGGAGTCATGATCGTACGGATCAGCGGCAGGTTGAAGGCCTTACGTCCGTAGATCCGGCCTACGGTGTATAAGAAAGCATCGCCGACCATGACGCCGAAAAAGCCGGCGAGCATCGCGCCCGGAAGCGTGATCGATTTTAAAGAAGCAAGCATGCCCGCCGCGATCAACGTGATGTCTTCGGGTAACGGCACACCTAGACCACAAATGAGCAAAAGCCCGACGATAGCAGAGTATGCCGTGGCGCCATCGAGTTGAGATAAGTTTGTGATGAGTGTTTCTTTGATCGACATACCGGACCGCTTAGAAACCCTTTGGGGACTGTGGTTCTTGAGCACTATAATATGAAGTATGGGAATAAGACTAGTTATAGTGGATGACGCCCCGTTTATCCGCGAGGTGCTCCGGCACATATTCGCGAAGACGGAAATTGAAGTCGTAGGCGAAGCGGTTGACGGTGAAGACGCGATCGAAATCGTTAACCGTGAAAATCCGCACGTTGTTCTTATGGACATCGTCATGCCCCGTAAGAGCGGCATCGAAGCGGCGGCGGCAATTATCAAAGATTTTCCCGCAATGAAGATCATTGCCTGCTCGACCGTCGATCAGAACAGCATGGTCATGCGCGCACTCGAAGCCGGTTGTTGCAACTACGTGACGAAACCTTTTACCGCAGAAGTCGTTCTTAAGGCCGTAAGGAATGCGGCCGCTTCAATTTCCAAGGAGGCCGGAATATGATGGATTTTCTTTTCTTCGTGAAGACGTGCGCCGCGACGATCGCGCTCGTGTTGCTGATGCAGATTCAGGTTGGATCGGCGAGCATCGAACACCATGCGATGAGCTTCATGCAAAGCTCGACGGTCGTTTCGCCGTTGAATACGGTGGCCCGTGGCGCGGCGAAGATGGTTCGCGATCTCACGCAAAACATTTCGGCCCGGGTAAAACAAAATACTAAAAAAACTAAGAAGGAAGAGCCAAAGAGCTCCTCCCCTTCCCATTCAGATTACGAAGGCCAAGATTAGCCTTAGTTACTTAAGGATGGTTGCCTTCTCTTGCGGCTTCGCGGGGGCCTTCGCCGTTGAACCGAAAACGGTGTCTACGGTATTCGTGCTCGCGGTCTGAGTCCACGAATCACTCTTCTTGCTGTGGGCGCATTCTGAGTTAGACTTCACGGGAACTTCCGAACGCGCTGCGAACGCGGACGATCCAACCAAAACCATTGCCGACAAGATTACATTTGATAACTTCATAGGGCTCTCCTCTATTTGAGTCTTCTTACACACAAGACTGTATAGCTAGGATCGTGCCGAAGTCAGATTCGTTGGGGTCTTTTTGGGGAGGGCTCACCGTCTAACAAAAAGACAGGTGTTAGCCCTTAAAGGTTGTCTCAATATGAGACGTTATCTCGTCGCTTTGCCGTCACCAAGCTGGGGAGCTTCTCCCGTCGCCTTCGGGTCGGCGATCCATCCCGCCAAACGCACAACCTGCGGTCTGTTGTCGGTCACAAGCCCCGCAGTTTTAGTCTCGAGGCATTTGCAATCAGGGTTGGTGGGGTCGAAACCTTTACCGGCAAAGGATGCTTCCGAGATCTGATCAACGTCCCCACGGCCCGCCCACGCGGCCGTAGCCATTCCCATCAACAATACCGAGACAATAACGAATAGCTTCATGCTTACTCCCTTATTCTATCCCGCGATTACAGCGGAGTTTCGGCCGTAGCCGGCGCGATGATGTCGAGCAGGTTATTGAAGATGCCCGCCACCTGTATGGCGACGCTCGAACCCTCTTTACTATCGACCTTAGAGATTTCGCCGTCGGCCTTGTACGACACATTAATTGTACCTAAACCTGGGCGAGTTACCACCGAAGGTTTCCCGAACTTCGCTTCGTAGCGGATCTTCACAAGCTTCTTCGCCTGATCTTCGATCTGCGAAATCCTGCCCTGGGCGTCGTACTGCAATTTAACCGACTGCCCTTCGGAAGTGTCGGCGGTGATTAAGTTGCACTTTTGCTGCTCATAAGTAAATTTTGTGCGTGTCGTTTTGAGAAGCTTTTCCGTCTTAGCCTGCGCGGTCTTGCGGGCTTGCTTAGTTTCAGGGGCGGCGGCTTCTTCGAATAACTGAATCGTCAGCTGCGAAACCTTGTTGCACGTATTCTTGTACTCGAAGGCGAGCATGCGCCCGGTTTCTTTCTTCGTTTTTACGAAACCGTTTTCGAAATAGGTGTAATCGGTTTTTGAATCGTCGCGCACGATCGTGATCGGCTTACCGAAGGTCTCGTGGTAGGTAATGTCGGTCACGGCGCTGTTCACTTCCGAACGCACGCGGTACAAGAACACGCCCGTCCCGTCGGGACGCAAACGATGGAAGAATTCGTACTTACTTGTATTCGTGATCTTCTCGCCGCATTTCTTTTGTACGTTCGACCAGAAATGATTCTTAGGATCGTCTTTGCTCATTTGGTAATCGTAAGTTTCGATGCAGCCCTTCGGATTGCGGAACGACGTGACCCAATCCTTATCTTTATTGTAGCTCAGCGCTTTGAAGCCACCGTCCGGTAGATCGATTCGCGTTAAATTGTGAACATCGTCGTAGGAGTACTTAAACTTCTTACCCTTGGCGTCGGCAACTTCGTTAAGGTCTTCGCCCTTAATCGTGTACACGGCCTTTAAGTTGTTCGGGCCGATGATCTCGGTCACCTTTTTGCTGCTCGGATTATAACGGAAAGTCAGTTTGCGGCCCAAGTTGTCGCCCACCGATTGAAGCGTGTCTTTTTCCCAAGCCAGTTTAAGATAGTTCTGGTTCTTGTCGTACATGTGGGTCATGCGGCCCGTGACCCCGTCGAACAACTGGTAAGTGCCGTCGTTCAACGTACGCTTGTACGCGCCCGCCTTTAACGTAACGTTCTCGGCTTCCTTACCGTTGGCTAGGTAGACCACGCCGTCTTCAACTTTACCTTTAATGTTCATGCGACGGCTGAACTCTTCGCGCATGAAGTCGTTAGTCTTCAATTCTTTTTCCAAACCCGTGATGTAATCGGCTTTAAGATCAGGCCGGCGGCGGCGTACTTCGGCCATGATATTCTTGATCGTGGTTTCGATCTTAACGGGACTGAAGTTTTTAGGCGTGAAGATGATTTCCATCCCGCCCCCGCATTCGGTTAACTTCAAGTTCGATTCGGGCGTCACTTCGATCTTCGTTTCGTAATCCGAGCACCAGCCAAATCCGAACAGACCGTTGAACAACGAGCGACTGTTATAAGACCGGTTGATTCGCAAATCGTAACCCACTCCTGGAACGGTAAGGTCCGTCCAGCTCTCGGAAAAGTTCGCACTCTTCATATCAACGATGGCGAATGCGGGAATGGAAAACAGAAACGCGAATGTACCTGCGATGAATTTCATTGTTACCCTAACATCTGGAAGTCGCGCCTGTGACGCCACTCCCGAACGGTGTATTTTGCTTACACTTTTATGGTAACAATCTTTCGCATGACATATAAACCAATTACCTGAAGGGTCAGCATAAGGGCCAGGCAGACCCAACCCAAAGGCTTGGTGAATAGCGGCATCACGTACGGCGGATCAAGCACCAAGAAAACTCCGAGCAAGACCAGCGGGACCAAAGTCATGATGATTGCCTGCATGTTTCCCTGAGCGGTCAATGCTTCAATCTTCTTCTCAACCTTTTGCCGCTCGCGCACGGTCGTCACGATCGTTTGGAAAGTCTCGGCCAAATTACCGCCGGTCTCTTTCAAAATGTTAACGGCGGTTACGAACATCTGCACGTCTTGGCGCGGGATCCGCTCACCGAATTCATTGAGTGCATCTTCGATCGACATACCTAAACGGACTTTATTCAGCACCAAAGAAAATTCTTGGCTTAGCGGGCCGTTGATGTTCTCAACTACGCGCTCCATGGACTGCTGCAAACTTTGGCCGGCTTTGATCCCGTTCGCCATGATGGTCATACCGTCCACCATCTGGTTGATCAGGCGGCTGCAACGGCGGTCCCACAAGTTCAGCATGATAATCTTGGGCGCCATCCAACCGACGAAGCAAAGGAAGGTTGCTAAGATACAGCCGAGGATGAAGTGCGGCCACACAAGCAAGAAAACGATCGTCGCGGGGCCGAAACTTGCCGCGAGCATCGTGTACGTCACGCGTTGGCGATCCGACTCGATGAACATGCGGTCCATCAGTTCGAGCACTTCTTCACGGCTACCGAGGCTTCGCTTGTGGAAGAACTCTAAAATTCTATCCGAAGCGAAGTACGAGAAGATGAAGGTCGTAATCCCGAACAGCGGAATAAAAATGGCTTCGTTGCCGAGCAGAAAACTCATACTCCGTTGCCCCCCGTGCCGGTTTTCTTGGGCGGAATGGCCGGGCCCGCACCGATGCGCGGAACGCTCGGCGGTTTAGGGCCGCCGATTTGCTTCGGTTTGTTCGTCGACGCCGATTCGCTCGAGATAAAGAGATTTCGCGGAATGCTGATCCCTTTCTGCTCGAATTCTTCGATGAAAGTCGGGATAAGACCGAGCGCTTGGAACTGACCGATGATTTTGCGGTTCTTGTCGAAGCCTTCTTCTTTGTATTTAAAGATATCTTGCAACGTGACGGTATCGCCCTGCATCCCGACAACCTCGGTGATGTAAAGCAGTTTACGTGTACCGTCGCTCATACGCGAAATCTGGATGATTAAGTTCACCGCGCCGGCAACTTGTTCGCGAATAGCCTTGGCGGGCAAATCCATCCCGGCCATCAAACACAGGGTTTCGAGTCGCGCGATGGCTTCGCGCGGCGTATTCGCGTGGACCGTGGTCATCGAACCGTCGTGACCCGTGTTCATCGCGGCCAACATATCGAGGGCCGCGCCGTCACGACATTCCCCCACCACGATGCGATCGGGACGCATACGAAGCGAGTTCTTAATCAAATCACGAATACTCACCTCCCCGGTCCCTTCCAAGTTGGCGGGGCGGGTTTCGAGGCGTACGACGTGTTCCTGTTTCAACTGCAATTCAGCCGCATCTTCCACCGTAACGATTCGCTCGTTCGAAGGAATAAAAGATGACATCACGTTCAGCAAAGTCGTTTTACCGGAACCGGTACCGCCCGAGATAACGATGTTCAAGCCCTGCTCAACGCAGATCTTTAAAAAGTCCATCATCGGCCGGGTCATCGAACCGAAACGATCGACGTAATCTTTGTCGGTAATCCGCTCGGCCGGGAATTTACGAATGGTGACCGCCGGTCCGTCGATCGACAAAGGCTCGATGATCGCATTCACACGAGATCCGTCGGGCAAACGCGCATCCACGTAAGGCGTACGTTCATCGATACGCCGGCCAAGGGGCGCGACGATCCGTTCGATGACGTTTCTTAACTGCTGGTTTGAAGTAAAGGTAACGGTCGACAGCGTAAGCTTACCGCTTTTTTCCACGTAGATCATATCGCAGCCGTTAACCATGATCTCGGTTACGGCCGGATCCGCCAATAGTTCTTCGAGTGGACCGAAGCCGAGCGCTTCGTCTAACGTCTCTTTGATCACGCGCGTGCGGTCTTCTCTCGGAAGACCGGGCGACAAACGATCGGTCAATTCCGAAATCGTTCGTTGCGTGCGGTTTTTGAGCTCGACCGCTTTCGCCGGGTCGTTTTCGCTGTTCATGATGTCTTTTTTCAAATCCATCTCTTTGATCAAGCCGTGATGCACTTGCATCTTAAGCATGGTCAGTGGATTGATCTCACGCTTACGCGAACCTTTGCGCGCGTTCTTAGGATCCATCATGCTCGGCATGCCGCCGTTACCGGCCGCGGCCGACGTTCCGCCGCCGACGCTTTCTTTCGCGAGTGACGTAATCTTCGGCTTCGAGGCCGCTTTCAATTTTTGTAAGACGCCGCCGGTCAGCTTACGTACCATCTCGTGATACGCGCTCGAAGCGGGACTGGTCGGTGCACCGACGACAAAAGGAACCGAGCGCTGAAGCGCCGCGATCGCCGTTGCGTCGTCTTGCGGAATGCCGCCGAGGACGGGCCGGCGCAAGCTCTGCGAGATCGCGCCCGCGTCGAGACCGTTGCGGCTTACTTTGTTCAAAGCGATCTGGATAAATTCGGCCGGTACCGACATCGACAACAAGTCGTTCATCATCCGGCGCGTTTGATTGACGACCAATACTTCCGGCGTGGTGACGATCATGATGGCGGTGGCGTCTTCGATCATGCCCGTTTGCACGGGGCCGAGATCGCAGCCAAGATCGATGATGATGTATTTAAAATGCTGACTAAGCGAACCGATGTTCTTGCGTAATAAATCAACTTGTACGTTGAACACTTGATCCGGGCCCATGACGGCGCCGATGTAGTTCAACCCGCTCGGGTGCGCGGTTACGAGTGTGCCCACCGTTTGCGCGGTGATCGCGCCGGTGAACGCGGCGAGATCCATCACGGTTTTTGTCGGGCGAATTCCGGTGATGAAGTTTTGGTCCCCGCAACTTTTCGGATCGCAATCGATCAGTAAAGTTTTGGCTTTCATTTCCTTGATGAACGCGTGCGCCAAGTTTGCCGCGAAGACGGATTTACCGACGCCGCCTTTTCCACCTAACACCGCGATTAAATTTGAACTTTCATGGATGGCCATGCTTAGCTTATCGGCCGCCTACCGTCTCTTCTTAAGGCGTTCCTGGTCCTGGGGGCGCTCCCCACTCCCAAAGTCGGTCCCCACTCCTGGGAGTGGGGGGCACCCCCAGCAGTGGGGAGCGCCTCTAGTTCTGGTCGAGGCGGAATTTGCGTTTGATTTTGTCCGAACCGGCGCTGGCCGAGGACTTGATCAACGGCGTAACGAACACGACGAATTGGCTTTGGTTGCGGCGGAAGTCCTTAGACGCGTAAAGCGAGATCAAAGGGTTCTTCGAAGCGCCGGCCGGCAATTTGTTGAAGTTCGTGCCGCTATCGTTCGAGATCAAACCACCGACCGCGGCGCTTTGACCCGAGCGAACGTGCAAGACCGTCTGAATTTCACGCGAAGCCGTCAACGGACCTTGGTCCGAGTAAGACAACAGCGATTTCACGGCGAAGTTCAGCGCGAGCTTAACGGAGTCGGATCGCGCGCCCATGATTTGCGGCGTAACGTTCGTCTTGATCCCGGTCTCTTCGAAATTGGTCGAAGGTTGACCCTGTCCGTTCACAACCTGGTACGGCAACCGGGTGATCGAGTTGATCACGCCCTGCTTACCGTCTTCGACCGTGACCGATGAGCTTTGCAATACGCGCGCGAAGCCGTGCTGTTTCGCCCAGTTGAGCTTCGGCAGCAAGTTCGAGATCGTGCCCGTGATGGTGGCGGTTAAGCCACCCGGTGATCGGCCACCGGTCGCGAACTCTAGCGACGACCCGTCACCCAAATCCGGCAACCATTGGAAGCGGAAGGATTTCGAGTAATCTTTTTGAAGCTCAACGTAGTGGATAACCATCTGAACGATCTTAGGCGGTTCAACCTCGGGCGGTGCGCGTACGGCGATCAAGTTAATAACCACGTCTACTTTGCGTTCAAGAACCTTCTTATCGGCCACGGCTTCGTCGACGACGACGTCGGGCACGTACATCTTAGCGACGATCTCAGCCTTGTCTTTGTCTTCGCGGGCGTTCGCGAAACCTTCGAGGATGAACTTACCGTTAACCGCGTTCACGCGGATCTCGGGGTTACCGATCTTACGCTCGATGAATTGCGCGATCTTATTCTGCGCGGTGGGGCTTAACGTGACAAGCGAAGTCGCCTGCGCTCCGTACTGCTTTACGACCGAGTGAATACGCTTCATGTCCGAAGGCAACAGGATCTGCCCGTCGACGACGGCTTTGTTGTTCAACATTTTGATCGAGATCCCTTCGATGCCTTGAAGCAAAGCCTGGATCTCGCGCGCAACTTTTTGCAAATCGGTTTTACGAACCGAGATGGTGTACTCGGCGAGGATCGCGCCGGTCTTGGGATCTTTAATGGTCAACGTACCAACGCCCACGGCCTTCGGAACGAAGCGGAGCGTACGGCTATCGGCATTCCACTGCAAAGCGGTGTATTGGCGGAACGTACCGGCGGTCTCGATCTCTTTCGGGAGATCCTCTTTCTTCTCGTCGTAATAAACGCCGACCGATAAATCGATGGAGCCGATCGTCTTTTTATCGCCCTCGATTTCTTGCGCAAAAACCGGTTTCGCAAAACCGGTCAGCAGCAACAAACTGAAGGCTAAAATGTTCTTCATACTACACCCATCCTATTATAACGGTACAAACGGTCCGCGTTTCTTCGGCGGTGGCGCCGCCACCGGTGCCGGAGGCGGCGGCGGCAACGCGGCCGGCGCACGGATATTCAGCATTTCTTGCGAAACTTTTCCTAACAATGATTCGATCGTCGATTCGGGAAAGCGCTTTTTGTTGTGATCCGACGGGTGACGGAGCGTGATGAACAACGACCCCGGCGAAGTCGATAAGATGTAAATCAGATCTTGCGATTCTTCGGGCGAAGCTTCCACGGTAATCGAAGTGAAGTTCATATCGTCGCGAAGCGGAATAACCTGCCAGCTATCTTTGCCCTGTTTTTCGAGCGAGGCGGGCAAATCGTTAACGATGCGCATGCCGGTCGAAAGCACGATCACGTCTTGCATCAAAGTTTTGACTTCGCGGTGTTGGGCGACGCCCTTACCGACGTCAAGCGCGGCAACGATATCGATGCGGTCACCCGGCTTAATCAATTTACCGACCGCGTTCTGCTCGCTAATCGGAACGGCCAAAGCACGCTTGCTCGGCGAAACTTGCAGTGACAAACCGGTGATTGGACCGGGTTTGATGACTTTACTTTGCAATAGCTGTTCGCCCTGTTTGATCGGGGCAAGCGCGATCATGCCGATCGCGGGTTCGGGATCGTTGAAGGCGCCGGGTTCCATGAAGTTGATCGGCTTTTCTTCAACCGACAACATGGTCTCGTCGATCGTTTCCATTTCGTTGATGTCTTTAGTGACGACGACAACCCGTTGTTTTGCGCCGAACTTCTTTTGTAGTTCCGCGCTTTTTTCCTGAGTGTAGGAATACAGCAAGAACACGGCGAAAAGCGCCGCGGCTACCGATATCCATAAGGTTCTGGTTTCGTTCTGATTCACAGCACTTCTCCCACAATTACGTCCCGCATCTTAATTCCCACCACAATTTGCATTTAAACAGATTCCGTAGCCGACCATGACCCACGCGGGGTTTACTTCGATCCGCTCGTTGCGCGGCTGAAGTTGAAAGATCTGCGTGTTGTGCGCCTCTTGGCTTGCATCGGCCGGGGGCGTAGTGCGCCCGATGGCGATGGGGCGAGCCGTGGCAACGAAACGTTGGCGCGGATCGCTCTCGTGATTCACGGCGTGGTAGCGCCACTGCTTGCTCGAATAATTAATCGGCCGCGTAAGACCGGACCCGTCTTCACGGAAGTAGTTCAGGTTCGAACGCTGGCGAAAAGTTTCGAAGGAATAAGTACGCGCACCGATCGAATGCAGAACGGCGGTGTGGATCAAACCGAAGAAGCCCATGCCGAAAGACGTCAGGACCATGAAGATCACGATCAGCGGGACGGACTCTAACATCGCAAATCCGCGTTCGTTTTGGATCGGAGTGCGTTTCATGTTAGCACCCGTCATCAGTCTGCGGAAAATATCCGCCCGAACCGGCCGTGCTGTAAGCCGAACCACCCGAAGCCGGAAGCGTGCGGATCGCACCCCAGCGCGCGGCGGTAAAAGCTAAACACTCTTCGGTCGTAGGTTCACGGCCGAGGTAAGATCCCAAATACGTTTTGAAACCTTCACCACTGCCGTCGCCGTCGGGTTGCGTGGAACCGTAAAGCGGAATCTGGAAATCTAGCACGACCGCGGTGAACGACGTCCCGACGCCCCAGAATTTATTGATTCCTTGGGTAGCCGATTCGAATTCGGGAATAACTTTAGTGTGATCACCGACGTTGGGTTCTTCGTCGATCAAATACCAACCGTTGTTGTACAGCGGTTTAAAAACTTTGTTTGACGTCAGCTCTTTATACTTGGCGACGGCGCGCGCTTCTTGGCTCGCTTTATCGATGTGCGCGGTGACGTAATTTCTAGCGGCCGCGTAGGTCACGTATTGCGTGACCGAAGCGATCGACAGCGTAAACGTTAAAACGAAAAGCAACGCCGACAATCCCAAAATAAGGACCATCGAGAACATGAAGTCGATCGTTAAGATGCCGCGTTCGTTATTTAAAATCATCGCCCCTCATCCCCGGTGATAACGACACCACGGTTGTGAGCGTTCGGATGAATAAGCGCGCCGGTGGCCGGCGGTGCCCAAACTCCGTTTTGCAACATGCCCGCGAGATTCTGCCACGGGCCGCTGATCATTTGTTTCAGCAGTTCATTTTTTTTGAAATAGTTTGCGACCATGAACGTGAAGCCGACCAGCATGACGATAATCAAAACGGCTTCGACGATCATTTGACCGCCCTGTCCGGAGAGATTTGGTTTCGTCGCTTGCCGGCCTGCCGTCATAGTACTCCCGCGATCCTGAGGAAGGTCAGCTGCGTAAGCCAGCCGAGGAGTAATGCGAACGTGTACGGAATCTTTTGTAGTTGCTGCGCTTCGATCTTTTGTCGTGATGCTGCTTTCGTCGTGTTGCGGACCAAGGCCAACAACTGTTTCGAAAGAGCCGCGCGGGTTACGCCGAAGAGCGCGCCCCAAAAGAACGAGTAGATCAAGGTCCAGAACATCGAGACGGGATCCAAGGCCAATGCGAAAACTCCAAAGAGCTTTACGTCGCCGCCGCCTAGGATTCGAACCGCGAATAAAGGAATGGTAATGATCAACGCCAGCAGCATCGCGCCGATGCCGATCATCGTTCCATCAATGCCTCGGAAATAAAGACTTGAGAAAGCCACGACGGGCAACAAAGCCATGATGAGTGCGTTGTGAACTTTGCGCGAGCGCAGATCGTCGACCATGCCCGCGATTAATGTAAGAGTAGCAACGCCGAACATGACCATTAGGTTCCTCCCGACGGGCCGTCCGGCTTAAACCAGCTCACGCCTTTGCCGTCGTCGGACTTTCGGAAACCGTCACCTACGGAAATGTTTCGTTCAACACGTGCGGCGAGCCTCGGCGCTGACTTTTTAAACGTCTCGATAGGACCGAGATCGCCTAGAAAAGCGCCGATAATCAAAAAACCATAGATGCCCACGAGGAGCACCAACTCGACCGTCATGATTTACCCCTAAATCTTTATGCCGTTATTAAGTACCGTTGGGACTGAACGCACCGATGGCGCCGCCCAATTCATCGAGCTTCGCGCTCAACGTTTCGGTGATCTTCGTACGGAACATCAAAGCCAGTGCAACAACGACGACGAGTAATAGAATATACTCGGTCGCGCCTTGGCCGGATTCATCGTTCCAAAGGTTCTTTAAAAGTTTGGTCATCTTCATAGCTAATCCCCCTGTAGTATTTCATATCGGTCCGTTACACGGCCGACATAAGGTCTGGTGTTTGGTTATTGAAGAGATAACGGGCAGGTAGCTAAGATTATCAAAGCCCAGGGGCGTTCACTACGAATACCCGGACCCGTGTTTCATCGTGAGACGCTAATACCTATATTAGACTCAAAAGCGAGCACGGTTCTTCCGATACGATAGAGTGGTGTTCCCAATACGAGACATGCTAAAAATTCCCGGCCCGCTCGGTAACGAGCGCGGGCAAGGTCTGGTCGAGTACATCCTCGTGGTGGTCGTCAGCGTGTCTTTAATTCTCGGCGGTCTTTACCAACTGAACACCGCCTTCAAAGGTTGGGCGAATAATTATTTCGGTAACTACCTGGCTTGTTTACTCGAAAGCGGCGAGCTCCCGAACATTTCTGGTGGCGGCGGCGACGGCGGAATTTGTAACGAAATTTTCAAACCTTTCTCGCTCGCCGACGGCCGGCCGTTAAATCCCGGCTACTCCCCGCCCGAAGCAAAACCCGACAGTAAAGGTGGCGGCACCCGCGAAGGCGGCCGGGCCGGTACATCCGTCGGCCGCAGGAGCGGCGGCGGTGGCGGCTCGGGCGGCGGCGGTCGGTTCGCCGGCGGATCCTTTGGTTCCGGCAAAAAGAAAATCGGCGCGACCGGCCGGCGAGGAGCCTCGGCCACCTACACGGGCAGTACCGCGGCGGGCGATTACGGCAATGGAAGCGGAAGAAGCGGCAAGCGTAATCCGATCGCGGTTAAACCACGCCTCGACAACCGCTTCGCCTTACAAGACGAGCGCGAGCGGCCACAAAAAAGAAGCGTTGCCGGTGGCGGACGCCGCCCGCAAGAAAGCGGCGGTCAAACTCCCCGGGTTCGCGTGAAGCGGACGGATGTTAAGAAGTCGGCAACCGCCGAAGCCGATAGCGGATTGACGCTGCCGAGTTTCTTAAAGTGGTTAGTCATCGCGGGTATCATCATCGCGCTGATCGTCGTGCTCGGCGGCCAGAGTTTGCAAATCGGAAAGTCGATGGATTAACGCTTCCGATTCGCTTTGCGGAAATGTGCACTTTTGTGCGTCAACTCTTTAATAAAGAAAAATTTTTACCTCTGACTCTGCGATGGACAAACTCCGTTCCGCTGAAGGATACCTGAAGGTGGGGGTACTATGGAGGGTCAGGAGGATCGTGGCATTGTCACGATCAACCGCCGCGGCGTATTTACCTTGGACGAAGCTCGCGCGATATTGCCCGTGGTAAGGCGGATCACGCACGAGTTTAGCGCCAAGGTGGATCTGCTCATCGCCAGGCTTGAAACTTTGCAGCTCAATCAGACGGAAACGATTTGTGCGCTTGAAAAACAAGTGAATGAATTGATCCAGACGTGGAACGACAAGATTCGCAAACTTGGCGCCGATCCACGTGGTCTTTGGGTGGTCGACTTTAATAACGGACAAGGTTATTACTGCTGGAAACATCCTGAGCAGGACATTCTTTACTGGCACGCCCTTGAAGACGGTTACTCGGGAAGGAAACCGCTCTCCAACAGCTAAGGATCCCACATGCGCGTTGCGCTCGCCCAGATCAACTCCCTCCTCGGCGATTTCGAAAATAACAAAGCAAAAATTCTGGACAACGTCCGCCGCGCGGTCGAACGCCGCTGCGATCTCGTCGTCTTCCCCGAGGCCGCCCTTTTCGGCTACCATCCCGTAGATTTGCTCGAGCGGCCTTCGCTCGTCGAAACCCAAGAAAAAGTTTTGCGCGAGATCCACAAGGCGATTCCGAAAGGCGTGGGCGTTTTGGTCGGCGCGTTCGTGCGCAACACTTCTAAAAAAGGAAAAGGTTTCTGGAACGCGGCCGTTTTCTTAGAGCGCGGTAAGAAACCGCAAATCTTCGCTAAACAACTTTTGCCTACCTACGATGTCTTCGACGAAAGCCGCCACATTGAACCGGGCCGCCTCGCCGACAACATTTTAAATTGGCGAGGCAAACGAATCCTCATCACGATCTGCGAAGATATTTGGGGCTGGCCACGCAAAGACAATCCGTTCTTCTCCACGTACGGCCGAAATCCGCTAGAGGATGTTAAACCACGCAAAATGGATTTGGTTTTGAATCTTAGTGCTTCACCGTTCACCGCTACGAAACTGAAAAATCGTATGACCGTCATCAAAGCGACGGCCACCCACTTCAAGTGTCCTATGGTCTACGTGAATATGGTCGGCGGCCAAGACGAACTAATCTTCGACGGCGCCTCGGTTGCGGTCGATAAGGCCGGCAAGGTCATCGCGCAGAACGTGCGCTTCGATGAAGATCTCAACGTCGTCGATCTCGGCCCGGAAATGAGGGGCGCGCACCGCGAACTCGCCAAAGATCCGCAAGAGATTCTACGGTCGGTCATCGTGCTGGGTTTGCGCGACTTCCTTCGCAAGACGGGGTTCTCGCGTGTTCACCTTGGTTTAAGCGGTGGTATCGATTCGGCGCTCGTCGCTTGTCTCGCCGCCGATGCGGTCGGGCCTTCGAACGTGACCGCGATCATGCTGCCCGGCCCGTTCACTTCTCCCAACAGCACGGAATGGTCCTTAGCACTAGCGAAGAACCTCGGCATTGAAATCAAGGAAGTTTCGATCGTGCCCGCGTACAAGCAAGCGCTAGCCGATTTCGAAAAAGAATTCGGCAAACAAGGTTTCGGCTTAGTGAACGAGAATCTGCAAGCCCGCCTTCGCGGGATTATGCTTATGGCTTACAGCAACCGCGACAAATCCATGCTACTCGGCTGTTCGAACAAAAGCGAATTGGCCGTCGGTTACTCCACCTTGTACGGCGACATGATCGGCGGTCTGATGCCGATCGGTGATCTTTTAAAAACGGAAGTGTTCGCCTTATCTAGATACTACAATTCTCAGGGCGAAATCATCCCGGCCGAAATCATCGACCGCCCACCGTCGGCCGAGCTGCGCGAAAATCAAACGGATCAAGATTCGCTTCCGCCTTACGAAGAGCTCGACAAGGTGATCAGCAATTTAGTCTTAGGTTTCAAACCGGTGAAGACCGATTTGGAAAAACGGGTTTTGGATCTAATGATGAAAAGTGAATTCAAACGCTGGCAATCCCCGCCGGTTTTGAAAATTTCGGATCACGCTTTCGGACGCGGCCGCCGCTTCCCGGTCGCCCACCGGGCGCGCGGCTAAGTATGGTAATAAACTTGAAGGAGATCGCGTGACGGCATTTAAAATCTTTATTTTTTTAATCATCGGATCAACAGCTCATGCATTCGCGGCCGACCGGTTCGCTGAACCGAAATGGAAAGCGACTTGTCAGATCGGGACGAGGACGGTGGAACTCAAAATTACATCCAAGAGTGGGCATGCCGATGATGATGATATGGACTTACAGGTCAGCATCGACGGGAAGAACCAGAACCTCAAATACAAGCCGTCCCTCTTCACTTACGACGGTCTTGAGAAGTTGAAAGCGGGATCCGCTTGCGATCTTCTGCCCTCCTACGTGATCGGCGATAAGGCGATCATCTTATTCGCCGTTGACGGCCGTCCGAACCTCGATCATCTAGCCGCGCTGCTGATCGATGTTAAAAATGGCCGGATCCTCGATTCGAGCTTTGATCTCGGAGCCATCTACGAATTGGATATTAAAAAATCTAACGACGGCATTCGCGTAAAACTCAATCAGGGCTGGAAAAAGAAATCAACTTCCGACGGACCGGACAATCTCCTCAGCGGCTGGAAGATCATTAACGTCGGTGAGCAAAAAATCAAAGCCACCTGGGAAAAAGCTTTACCGACGACACACGAAACTTACGGCGATACAGAATGTCCGTACCCGGCTGAGCCTTTGAATTGGATCGCGAAATATTGCGGTCATGTCATCGGCTCAGGCGACGAGATCGCAATTCAGGCCAGCCCTTGTTTCGAAAAAGCTCAAACCGATCTGAAGGCCGGCTCCGCATGTGAGATAAAAAAGAAATATAAAACCAAAACCTGCGAACTCGCCATGAAGCAGAAACAAATCAAGGCGAAATCTATCGCCGAGTGTTTAGATGGTGACGAAATTAAACCCTTTTTCGCCGGAAGCTAATTCATAAATTAATTCGCGTTTTCAAAAGCGTCGGCCGCGAGGTCGATGATTTCGGATTCGCGTTTTTTGAATTTTTCGCTCATCGGGTCGACCGTTTCTTTGCCGGCGATCCACCGGATTAGGCGGCCACCGTCGATGTAGAAACGATGTTCTACTTTTTCTTGCAAAGGCTTCGGCAGAACTTCCATCTCGAGCATCATGGGTTGCGCGAAACGTGTTTCATCTTCGAGCACGAAGAATGCCATGTCTTTATCGTAGAAGATTGAGTATTTGGCCTGACCCATTTCGCCGAGGTATTCTTCGCGAATTTCTTTGATCACGCCGCGCGAGCGGTAAACTTCGGCCTTCGAACCCTCCGCGGACTCCCCGCCGGCGCTCGATAGTTCGGCGCGCACGAGTTTAGGCTCGGACTTTCTAATCTCTTCGTACTTCGCTTTGATTTTCTCGATGGTCGCGTCGTGGACGGCACCTTTCACGGTGATCTTCGCCGGGGCCTTCGTGTTATCCGCCGCGAGCGGGCCCGTCGAAATCAAGAATAGCAGACCGAGCACGTACCTCATCGAAAGTTCTCCGCGAAACATTTTTCGATCATGGAGTGAGCTTGCGCCCACAAAGCCCGCGAGCCCTTTTCCATCACCTGATTACGGGCGATGACCCGCTCTTTGCTAATGCCGTGCCTTTTCCAAGAGCCGCCGCCCTCTTCGCAGGCGGCGAGCACGGGCAAGAACCGATCGAGCGCCGCGAGGTAAACCGACTCGGGGCATTCCTGCTTCTCGTACGCGAGCCAGAGTTCGAGCAGTTCGGTTTTCTGTTCAGGTATTAAACCGAAGATGCGTTCGGCCGCTGCTTTTTCTTTTTCGAATTTATCTTTCATCAAGTGCGCGTCGTAGACGAATGTGTCCCCGGCGTCGATTTCGACCACGTCGTGGATCAGCGCCATTTTCATCGTTCGTTCTATATCGACCGGCTCGTTCGCGAGGTGCTTAAAAGTAAAAACCGCCAGCGCCAAATGCCACGAGTGCTCGGCCGAATTTTCGCGCCGGCTGCCGTCGTAAAGCGAAGCTTGCCGGAGGACCGACTTAAGCTTGTCGACTTCGCGGATGAATTGAATCTCGTTCAGATAAGGTCCAACAGACTAAGCTGCTTAGGTTGCGGCTCAATGATGGGAAAGCGAATCTCGGTTTTACCGGTTAACGCGACCAGATTCGGAATGGGTGGGCAGGTCAAATGCGAACCCGTCATGCGTTCAACCATCTTCAAGAAAAGTTTGCCGGCGTAAGTCGCGTCGGCCTCGGCGCGGTGAAATCCGGCCGCGTCGATCTGCAGATGTTGAACCAGCGTCGCTAACTTGTAATTGGCCATGCCCGGAAAAATTTTTTTAGCGATGAGGTACGAACACAAGACCAAACCCGCGGGCGTTCGCATTTCGTGTTTCTTAAAATCCGCGGCCAAGAAACCATAATCAAAAGCCGCGTTGTGGGCGACCATAAGATCGTCGCCGCAAAATTCGGTCAGCGCGGTCAGCAGCTCTTCGACTTTGGGCTTTCCCACAACCATGTCGTCGGTAATCCCGTTGACGCGAGAGGCTCCGGCCGGGATGGGAATCAAGGGATCACAGAGGGTCGAGAATACTGCGTCGACCTCGCCATCCACCATGCGAACCGCGCCGATTTCAACGATGCGGTCTACACCGGGTAAAGTGCCTGTAGTCTCTAAGTCGAATGCCACAAATCTCATGACAGCATCATAGTCGGCACTCTAATCTCGCATCAAGCGATGACCAAAAAAAACCTCATCTTCCTGCCGTCAGAAAAGTCCTGTGATTTCACGGATGAAGAGTCCGTGCTCGAAGTCGCGCTCAAAAACGGGCTTGAAATCCCGCATTCTTGCGGCGCGATGGGGAGCTGCTCGACCTGCCGCGTGGTGGTGAAGACCAAAACGGCGCCGCTTCCGCCCCGGACCGAGCTTGAACAAGATATCGCCGACATGCGCGGCTTCGACGACAGCGAGCGGCTCTCGTGTCAGTTACCGCCCATGGACGGTTTGGTCTTGCTCGTGCCGACGTGAAAAGCGTTGGTGTATATCCAAGGAATCCATTTTTTGCCGTCGGGTAAAGGTAGCGTCGGGATTACCCGCACGTACACGCGGTAAACGCCGGGTTCGTTGATAAAATAATTCGTCACTTGGGAATTTGAGGTCATCATGCGCTGGCCGTCGCGCAGGATCATCACGTCGAACGGGGCCGCGGGTTTTTGCGGCAGCGTGACTTCGAGCGAAGAGCCTTCTTCGTAATCTACTTGCGAACCCATCGGGAAAATTTGCCCTTTTTTATTTTTCAATACGGCATTGAAGCCTTTGGGATTTCCGAGGATGTCGAGGCACATGTAGAACTGTCCCTGGCGAATCGCGGCCGCCAACTTTTCGACGTCGCTGATCGCGCTACCGGTAAGTTCGGACTTCAGCAGCACGTGATTACGCACGAGTGAGAAAAGCGTTTCGTAAGTTGGGTATCTCAAAAACGAATTCGCACCACCGATGATTAACTTTGCCTCGGCATCGGCCCCCGCTAAACCGATCGTCGGCCGCGCGCGGTTTAGCTCGTCCCATAATCTGAGTTCATCTTCGGGCTCTTCAAATAGCCGGAGTAACGCCAGTTCTTCATGAAATGGATAAACGGCGAGGCTCCACAAAAAAGAAATCTTGTTCCGGGTCCAGGCCTCTTGCCAGATCGACTTCATGTTGATGACTTCAATGCCGTCGAGGCCCGGCGGGTACTCCCCGCTCCACTGATAGTTTTTCTTTTTCGGATGCGCGAGGACAAGGAGGCCGACGTCGTCGTCTTTCTTATCTTGCGAGAGAAGGTCGGCGAACAGAACTTGCGACCGCCCTACGCCTTGAAGATGCCGCCCCGAGGTCGAAGCGATATTGAGCAACCGGGAATTGAGATAGCTATACTCACCGTCCATCATGACCAGTAAATTGCTGTGGTACCCGGCGAGCGAAGTGGGCTTATCGAAAACGTTCAAATCGGTGATGGATACAAAATCAAGTCCCGCGGTTTGCGCCGCCGCGATCACGCGCGTGACGTCGCCGCTACCGCTACTAAGATTGGTATGAACATTGGTCACGCCCCGGTAATCGAAAAAACCCCGCGGCGGCTCGGCGACTAAATCTTCCGGAAAAATGCGCACATCAAAGTTCGCGAGGTAAAGCCCGTAAATAAGGTAGAAGAAAACCACGCCGGTGAATATGAGGTAACTTTTCACGGCGCCTCAACCTTCCAGATCTCGAAGCGATCGTCGACCGGCGTTTTCTCAACCACTTTGTGGCCCGCCGCTAAATAGGCGGGCGGCAAGATATCGGTCTTCTCGACCGCGAGATAGTAAACGCCCGACGCCGGTACGCTGCCCGGTAGGTAATCGTAAAAATCTTTGCGGTTCATTCCTTTAAGTTTGAACACCGGGCGCTGTAATTCGAAATGCATCTTAGCCGCCATCTGGTACGAGCGGGCGAAGAGCGGTTCGAACGCCGCGCCGGTCGCGACGACGCGGTCGAACTGGTGGAACTCGCGGAACTTGAGAGCTTTTGACCAGCCGGGTTGCGCGATCACCACGACCGCGAGCATGGAGAGGAGCGTGCCCCAAATCCAGTAAGTGACCTGCAAGCCGCGCGCGGCGAAGGGGTACGAGCTAACCGCGAGGGCGAAGATCGCCGGGTACGCGGCGATCGGCCAATTGGCTTCGACGTAACCACCGGTGGTCGTGATTAAGAAAAAGAGCGGCGGTACCCACGCCAACAAATGAAACGCCGGCGGCATGCGCTTACGTGCGCGCAGCGCCCAGTAAAGCACGACGGGAAAAATTAAGCCTATTTGCGCGAACACGTACTCGTAAGTCCACGAAGGCTTCCAGCGCCGGCCGAGGCCATGCTCCGCTTGAAACTTGAACGACGCAAAATCGTTCAACATGTTCCATATCCATACCGGGCTCGCGCCGAGAACCGCGCCCATAAAAATCCAAAAGAAATTTTTAAAAACCGCGCGGCGAATGTCGGCCGCGAAAACGATAAGCGGTAACAAGCTCAGCGTAAAAAGGACCATCATGTACTTGCTAGTAAAGCCTAAGCCCATCGCGAGGCCGAACAGTAACGAAAGTTTCCACGTGGGGTTTTCACGCCAACGGAAGAATAAAAATGCCGACAACGCGTAAAAGAACATGAGCGGCAAATCCGGCGTGAGTACGATGGCACTTCCGCCGACCAGCGGTGAGAGCAACGCCAACCACAGCCACTGCCTACGCTGGTCTTCGTTGAGAAACGGCTTTAGCGTTCGCAACCAGAGCGCAAGTCCCGCATGGCCGAGCAAGACTCCTGGCCAACGCACGCTACCCGGAAACCACTTCGTAAAGTCGCCGAGCCAAAATAACCAGGCAACGAACGGTGGATGATCATAGTAGCTTAACTGGAGATTTTTTGACCAAACCCAGTAGTAAGCCTCATCACTGGTCAGCGGCAATAGCGCCGCGAGCACGACTTTGACGAGCAGGGAAATCCAGAAAAGTTTCTTGAGGGAGCTCACGGGATCTTGATGGTT